>JAADID010000222.1 GCA_013151505.1 Chlorobiota bacterium
CCCGACACCCTCTTCGGCGCCACTTTCATGGTGCTTGCTCCCGAGCATGAGTTGATTGAGAAAATAACCACACCTGACAAGAAAGAGGAAGTGGAAAAATATGTTGCCTGGGCTAAAAACCGTTCGGAAAGGGAGCGGATGACCGAGGTCAAAACCGTTACAGGAGTTTTTACCGGCGCTTATGCAATCAACCCGTTAACAGGAAAAGAAATCCCGGTCTGGACGGCTGATTATGTGTTGTCAGGATACGGTACAGGAGCCATTATGGCGGTTCCGGCACACGATAGCCGCGACTTTGCTTTTGCCCGACATTTTAACCTGCCGATCATTCAGGTGGTGGTCAGGGAAGGCGAAGAGCCGACAGATCCGTCCACATGGGAGGAGAGTTACGATTCCAAAGAGGGCATCATGATCAACTCGGGGTTTATAAACGGAATGACGGTAACCGAAGCTATCCGGGCGACCATTGACAAGTTGGAAGAAATGGGTGTCGGCTACCGCAAGGTAAATTACCGGCTCCGGGATGCCATTTTCAGCCGTCAGCGTTACTGGGGAGAACCTTTTCCGATTTATTACAAAAACGGGATGCCTTATCCGCTGGATGAAAGCGAACTGCCATTGAAATTGCCTCCCGTTGACAACTACCTGCCCACCGAAAAAGGTGAGCCGCCGCTGGCACGGGCAAAAAACTGGAAAACGAAAGAAGGATACCCTCTTGAAACCAATACGATGCCCGGATTCGCCGGCTCCAGCGGATATTACCTCCGCTACATGGACCCATGGAATGATAACGAGTATTTTTCAAAAGAAGCCAATGAGTACTGGCGCAATGTTGATCTTTACCTCGGAGGTGACGAACACGCGACCGGCCACCTCATCTATTCCCGTTTTTGGAACAAATTTTTATATGACATTGGTCTGGTTTGTGAAGATGAACCATTCAAAAAGCTGATCAACCAGGGAAAAATACAGGGTCGTTCCAGCATTGTTTACCGTATTCAGGGCACCAACAAGTTTGTGTCTTACGGTTTACGAAAGCAATACCAGACGCAGGCCCTTCATGTGGATATCAACCTGGTGGACAACGATGTATTAGACATTGAAGCGTTTAAAAAATGGCGGCCTGAATTTCAGGATGCCGGGTTTATATTGGAAGACGGCAAATATATTTGCGGGTACG
The DNA here is from genome assembly GCA_013151505.1 of Chlorobiota bacterium. Taxonomy (GTDB): domain Bacteria; phylum Bacteroidota; class Bacteroidia; order Bacteroidales; family F082; genus JAADID01. The sequence goes on from JAADID010000222.1 coordinate 1,181, forward strand.
AAATTGAAAAAATGTCAAAATCCAAACTGAATGTCCAGAACCCGGATGAACTGATCGATAAATACGGTGCCGACACCTTGCGGTTGTACGAAATGTTTCTGGGACCCCTTGATCAGGACAAACCATGGGATACCAAAGGTATTGAAGGCGTTTTCAGGTTCCTGAAAAAGTTCTGGAGATTGTATTTCGATGAAACCGACAAACTGATCATTACGGACGAAAAAGCCACCGAACAGGAGTTAAAAGTACTTCATAAAACCATAAAAAAGATCAGAAGCGACATCGAACGCTTTTCATTCAATACAGGTGTCAGTGCATTTATGATCTGCACCAACGAACTCACCGACCTGAAATGCCATAAACGGGAAATCCTCGAACCCCTGGCTGTCCTGTTGTCGCCTTATGCTTCTCACATTGCCGAGGAGATTTGGGAAGCGCTGGGGCATGAGGGGGGCATTAGTTATGTTCCTTATCCTGAATATGATGAAAAATTTCTTGCAGAAGACACCTTTGCCTATCCGGTTTCTTTCAACGGCAAAATGCGTTTTAAGCTGGAACTTCCGGTTGATATGCCAAAGGAAGAAATCGAAAAGAAAGTGGTTGAAGCCAGGGAATCTCAAAAATGGATTGAAGGGAAAACAATTAGAAAAATTATAGTTGTTCCCAAACGGATTGTGAACGTGGTCGTAGGATAGACCTGGTCACCAGCCATTAAAAAACACTTGCGGATTTTTGGTTGCAAGTAGGGATATGATTTCAAGCGGGACGCTTGAAACAGGTCACTAATTTTACCACCGTGCCTTATATCCCCGGGTATCCACATGAATATCCCAGGTATGCGCCGATGTTTTTTTGTATTTGCCCAGTCCTCCGATAAGGTGGTTATATTTCGGGTCTTTGTCCATTGATTCAATGATATTTCCCAGAAAAACCGCATCTTCCATACTGGCTTTTCCGTCCCTGTTCAGATCGTCAATGACTTTGTCATTGTTGGTATCCACGTAAATATCTGCGGCATCGCCGTAAATGTGTCGGCTGTAAATTCCTCTGCCGAGAGAAGAATTATAATACGGCGACCGGTATCCGCTCATGACAAACAATGAATTAATATGAAGGCCATTTTTATTGAGTTTTTCGAGCAATAATTCAAGCTTAATAATGAGTTTCGGGTTAAGTACCATGTATTTGGGCCATTGTCCCGGTTGTTGTTTGCAAAGGAATTGTTTTAAGAAAAAGTGGGGGCTTATTTGCAGCTCTTTGTTTTCTTTTGTCACTTCAATAAAACCTTCGGGCTTTTTATAAGCCGGATTGTTCCTGAAAAGCTTATCAGGGTATTTCCCGATTCGGTAGCCGTTCAGATATTCTCCTTTTTGCCCGGAAGCAGGAACCATGACAAACACATTCAGCACCATTCCGGTTCCCGCAGGACTGCTGCCGAGTGTTAAAATATGATTGCCTTTTGATGAAGGCGCGATATATTTCCAGTGATAATCACCTTCCCTGATTAGTTTTCCTTCGGAATACCCGATATCAAACGGTTTACCGTTATGATCGTTTACACTTAAATCAATGGTTTCGCCGGGCAAAACAAAAACGGTGAAAAGGTGATAAGGAATGTCGAGGCCGTTTGCTCTGACAATAAACCCGCTGTATCCGGGATTAAAAGCATGCAGGGAAAAAACAGCACCAATCAACAACAACAAAAGAACAAATTTCCGGATCATCCTCCTGATATTTAAAAATGAAAGAACAATTCAAATGATATTTTATTGTGTTTTATGGTAATCTATAGGTTTATTGAGCGCTTCCAGTACGGCTTCATCCCTGTTGTAGATGTCTTTATCGAAAAAAATCCGGTTATCTTTATCGGCACCTGCGGTCCAGTAAAGTATGTAAATATCCATTGGTTTCTTCAGATTAACCCTGGTTGTTTTTTTTGATTCCAGGATTTGGTTGATCTTGTCCATGTTCCAGACATCCGGCTCGTCCATCAGGTTCATCAGCAACCCCCATTTTTTCTGGAGACGGATACACCCGTGGCTGAAACTTCTTTCTTCACGACTGAAGAGACTCTGGCCGGGAGTATCGTGCACATAAACCGAATATTGATTGGGAAAAATGAATTTCACCCTGCCCAGTGCATTGCGCGGACCGGGTTCCTGTCGTATGGTAAACGGAAAATTATTTCGCGAATATTTGCTGAAATCAATGGTTGCCGGATCAAGGATTTTTCCGCTCCTGTCCATGATGACCATGTTTTTTTCTTTCAGATAATCCGGATTTTTTTTCAGTTTGGGCAATGTTTCCTTTGTTGCGATGGAATAAGGCAATGTCCAGGTCGGATTAATTTCAAAATAGATCACCCTGGATTTGAAAATAGGGGTTTCATGGTATTTTTTACCGACAATGACGGGTGAATAGAAAACAACGTCACCATCGGTTACCCGCCGCAGGTTAAAACCGGCGATATTTACCACAAGAAAATCCGGGACAAGATTATGCATTACCCAGCGGCCGCGTTCCAGGTTGACCCGGATGGAATTGATCCGGTCCTCAACGGGGATATTCATCCGGGCAAGCGTATTCTTTCCAACAGCCCCATCCTGGTTCAAATTGTGCCTGAACTGGAATTTTTTTACTGCACCTTCAAGTTCTTCGTCAAAATAATTTTCGTTTTCCGGAGCCGAATCCGAGCCAAGATCTCCGGTAATCATCAAACGCTTTCGCAGCAATGCCACCCGTTCACCGGTCATTCCTTTTTTCAGTGTCTTCCCTTCAGGGATAGAATCCCATCCGCCATTCGCTGCAATCATCCGGTATTTTTTCAATCCTTCTTTCAACCCGTTGTACATAAAATTAGAAGGCTTCAGCGAGTCAAACAATGCAGGAAGCTGATGCGTAGTCAGTACCAGGGAAAATAAACTGTCAGGATTCTCCGGAGGCGGATTCTTGGGAACATTCCAGCTTTTCCTGATCTCGGACTGCATTACTTTTCCGTAAAGCAGATGGTTTGCATAAAGTGATGTGGCATCGGTCAGCAATAAATCAAGATTGGCTAAAGCTTCGGGGGTCTCCTGATTTTTACTTATCATTTCCATATATTTCTCTATTTGTGGAAGATGGTAATCGTCGGGGTTCAACCCTTCGTCATAGGAAGCTTTTAAAACATTCAGAATGTCTGCCCTGTTTTTCGGATCGGTCCATGCAGGTTCATAATTATGATTCGAATAAAATTCAGGCAGGGTGGCCTGATTATAAAGAATGATCCCTTCAACTGACACACCTTCCTGCTGTTGACCACGCTCGATCAGGTTACGGATAGCTTCGCTGGTTTCATTATCCTGGGAAAAACCGTTAAAATTTAAAAGGATGAAAAGCGTAAAAACAGGAATAAAAATGTTCTTTTTCATAAGTATTAAAAGTTTAAAATGAGCACGGCAAAGGTAATATTTCAGTCAAAATACAATTGGTATAATACTCCTGCATAAAACCTGAAAAAGCATATTTTCAGAGCTGGATGGTTTAGCGGAATAACTGTCCTGTAAAAATTAATTTCTTGATAATACCGTTTATTGTGCAATAATGGCACGCGGTGTTCTGCCCACAGGTATTCCTGTTCCGTTATTTAATAATGCGCCGGTGACAGGATTAAATGCGTAAACAACGTTCATGTTTTCGTCTGTTGCAAAACCTATGCTGCCATCACTCAAAATAGCAACACCATAAATAGATGATGCATCGGGCACTTGAATTTCAGTTACCTCGTCATCTGAAGTAGAAACAACCCGTATGCTTGAACTCTGGGAAGCAACGAACAATTTTGCTCCGTCAGGCGAAAGGACCGCATTTCTTCCGTAAGCATCAATAACAGCGGCAACCGTATCAACCGAAGTGTTGATTTTTGCCAAGCCGCCGTAAGCACTTGTTACATAAACGTAATCGCCATTTTTTGAAGATACCGCATAACGCGGATCCCCGCCAACTGACACATTGACTATAAATTGACGGTTGCTGGCATTAAATACCGAAACAAAACCATTACCCCTGTTGACAATGTATGCCTTACCGTTGGCAAAACAAATGCCTTCGGGAGACGAAAGTCTGTCGTCTTGTATGGTTGAAGTCACCGAAAAAGAAGAAACGCTTATGATGCTGACCGAACCCGTATTGCTACCGCCTCCCTCTTTATTCACAACCCAAACTTCTTTGTTACCCGGCGCAAAAGCCAGCGCATAAGGTTCATAAAAACTTTCGTGGGTAATATTGTGCGTTATAATTTTTTTATCGGCATCTATGACCAGTACATTATTGCTGTGACGACAAGGTATAAAAACAAGTTTTCCATCGGTACTGATTGCGGAGTTCCTGGGTTCGGATGACTCTGCCGCGATATCTGCGCCTGTTAAACTGGCAACTTTTTGCAACGTTTCGGAATTGATGACCGAAATGGAGTCTGCATCTGCGCAGGAAACATAAACGTAAATCCCGTTTGTTAGACCGGGGATGATAAAATCTTCTTTGCAACAGCTTGCAATTAGGATAGCAACAAGCGTGGTTAAAACAATTTTGTGTAAATATTTTTTCATAACCATTCGTATTAAATTTATTTGTTCAGTTTAACTATTTTGTAACCTACATTGATGCTCAATACCCTGTTTTTCGTATCGGGGATACCATCATAATTATTAATAGAAGTCAACCCAAGACTGTACCTGATATCAACCATCCAATTCTTTTTCGACTCCCAACCAATTCCAAAAGAAAGAAGAAAATCGGTCGTTTTGTACGCGGTAGTATAATATTGTTCATCAAACTTTTGATTCGCAATTGGATGATAATTTGATTTATTGCAAAGCAAAAACCCAATTTGAGGCCCTGCTTCAAAACTAATTCCCTGTTTTAAAACGTATTTAAACATGATTGGGATACTCACGTAACTGAAAACCGTGTAAAGTCGTTCATCATTAAACTTGATGTTTGATCCCTGACTTGAAAAAAGAACCTCCGGTTGAAGAATGAAATTTGGAAAACCGAAATAAAATAAAACGCCACCATTAAAACCAGGCCGCATCGTATAGCTGGCCACGGGGTTATCCACTTTCTGGCTAGATAGGTTTAAACCGGCTTTTACGCCGAAATAGATATCTGTTTGAGCCCGTAAACCGGTAATTAACAAACAGAATACACTGATTACGATTAATTTTTTCATATCATCTGTTTTAGTTAAGAAATAATGTTGTGTTGAATTCGTCCGGCCAATTCATTCAAAAATAAGAAAAATAAACGACTATTCCTACAATTTCTAACGATAATTTATCAATATTCCATTGATTCCGTTCATTTTATGATATATGTCATTTATTCTTAACAAGCAGCTTTCTTTCACAATAGGAGTTTATTTGGCATGCATTTGCCGGGATAAGCTTATTCTTGCTGATTAAAAATATTTGGTATGTTGAACCCCGGGCATACTTCCTGTACTTTAGGCTATAGTGGGAATTCATGTTTTTAACAGAAATATAATTAAATATGCGTATTTTCGCCCGTTGAATTTAAAAATGAGGGCGCTTCTCTTCTCCAAGATTATGAATAAAACAGATTTGAATATCGGAAGGATTATTATGACCGCAGTTGTCATGTTGTGGGGATATGCTTTTCTGGAAGCCCAGGAACACGTTGTTAACCATGCATTCGGTGCAGGCGAATATTTGTCCTATGAGTTAAAATATAAAACGACATTCGGAGAACTGAACGCCGGAAAAGCGCAGGTTGAAATTAAATTACTGCAGAGCGAAAACGATTCGAATGGAGAGAATCCGTCACTCTATCATGTTGTAGCAGACGGGAAAACCAATAAATTTTTTGATTTCTTCTTCAAGGTTCGAAACCATTTTGAATCTTTTATGGATGTGTCCACCCTTTTGCCTGAACGATTTGTCGACCATACGCAGGAAGGAAATTATGTGTGTAACAATGAAATAACGTTTGACAGGGAAAACAGGAAGGCAGTCAGTAATGGCAAAGAAATCCCTATTCCTTTAGATATCCATGATCTGCTTTCCTCCGTTTATTTTTTGCGTACCCTAAATCTGAATGATTTTGGCTCTGACAGTACGTATTATTTTAGTTTTTATCTCGATGATTCGGTTTATTCGTCGCGGGTGATCTTTTTGGGCAGGGAAACGCTGGAAACCCGGTGGGGCCCTGTGCCTTGTCTGAAAATAAAACCTTTGATGGCCACAGGTGAAGTATTTGCCCGGAACTATCCGGTAATCATGTGGGTCAGCGATGATAAAAACCATCTTCCCATAAAAGCGGAGTCGGAAATCATTGTGGGCTCTGTTGTCATGGAACTTGTGGATTACCGCAATTTGAAAAATCCTTTTATACAGTCGCTTACTGCCAACGACAGGAATAGCGTGAACACACCTGTACGGTGAGTGGTGAAGAAACCCGTGACCTGCATTTTCAACCAAAAATACTATCTTGCGTAGAAGTTATACCGATTATATATCGGCATTGACCATTTTAAAATACAATTGGTATTAAATAGTCTGTTTAACATATCTTAACATATTCCGGCATCATGCTTGAAGTATGAAAGTTAAAATCCAAAAATTCCACCCATGAAAAAGATACCTTTTTTGTTTATATCGTTTTTTCTTGTCGTATTGATCAGCGGATTTTTACTTGCACCGCAAAAAGAAAATTATGACGGGCAATGGTCACGGGTTGAAAATTTTGTTAAACGTGGCCTTCCCCGATCGGCTATCCGGGTCGTTGACAGTATTTATCAAAGCGCTCTGAAAGAAGGCAACCAACCCCAGAAGATCAAAGCGTTAATCTACCGTGTCAGCCTGCAAAGCCGGTTTGAGGAAGATCATCTCGTGAAAGCCATACGGACTTTTGAAAATGAACTTTCCGAATCACAACCGCCGGAGAAGCAAATTCTGCATTCGTTGCTGGCCGAGATGTACCGGTGGTATTATCAGCAAAACAGGTGGCAGATCAATGAACGGGGAACCGTATCGGGAATTGACGAGAAAGATATCCATACATGGGATGCTGTCCATTTTAATAAAGTGATCCGGGAGCATTACCTCACTTCCCTGAAAAACCGTAATGACCTTGAAAAAATAAAACTTAATGTTTATAAACCCTTCCTGGAGCATGCCGACTCAGCAGGTTTAACCCTTTGGCCGTCATTGTACGATTTACTTGCCAATCGTGCATTGAATTATTTTTCAGGTCCTGATGCGGGCCTTGCCGGCATTGCTAACCCTCCTGCTTTTGACGATTATAAGCTGTTTTCACCCGTGAAGGAGTTCGTAAAACAGGATTTTCATGATGCCGATACCACGTCCTCACAGTATCTGATTTTAAAACTCTACCGTCATTTGCTGGGTTTTCATCTGGAGCAAAATGACATAGCAGCCCTGATTGACCTTGACCTGCGACGACTGCAATATGTTTATTCCCATTTTGTTTTTTCACCCAAAACAGACTCGGCATACATTAGCGCCTTGACGGAGATCAGGGAGCAACATCGAGACAGGTCTGAGTTTGTCAGAATTTCGGCAAAACTGGCGGCCCTGTACAGTGCTGCGGGAGGAAAATACAATCCGCTGAAAGGTGACGAACATCGCTGGGACTTGAATAAAGCGATGGAAATCAGTAATGAAGCGGTTCGGGCATTCCCTGATGACAGCTATGTAACTGAATGCAAAAACATTGTCAGTGAGATCACCCGCAGGGAATTCAACGTGCAGATGGAGGATGCCGAAATATCGGGAAAACCGTTTCTTGCTTTTCTCCGTTTCAAAAATGTAAGCACTTTGTATTTCAGGGTGACCGAATTGAACCTGCCCGACCTGATGGTCAATCCTGACAGGATGATCAGGCGCGACGATGTCAGGCAGCTTCTTCAGGCCAAATCGGTGAAACACTGGAATATTGTTTTGCCCGACACAAAAGACCATCAGTCCCACACTACCGAATTTATGATTCCCGAACTGGGAAACGGCCGTTATGTACTGATAGTTTCCGACAATCCGGAATTTAAAAATGAACGGAATGTTATTTTCCGCCCGTTTTGGATTACAAATCTGAGTTATCTCATTAAAAGCAATCCGCTTGACGGCAATCCTGAAATTTATGTGCTTGACCGCGAAAGCGGACAACCCTATTCGGGTATTTCGGTTAAAGGATATCAAAAAGTTTACAACCGGGAAAAAAGAAAAAACGAGTACCAGTATTTTGGAGAATATTTCACTGATTCCGAAGGATACATAAAGATCAATCTCACGGATAAACAAAAACACAGCCCGGTGACTTTCCTGTTGGAAAGAGGATGCGACCAGTTGTTTACAACAGGCAGTAAATATTTTAATGAACCGCAGAGAAACGACACCTGGCGCACAAAAACATACCTGTTCACCGACCGGGCTATTTACCGGCCTGGCCAGACGGTTTATTTCAAAGGTATAGTAGTTGACAAAAACGGAAACGATGTACGAATCAAACGGGGGCATCAGGCGGAAATCAGATTCCTGAACACCAACCGCAAAGAGTTGGGCAAACTTCAGGCGACAACCAATGAATTCGGTTCTTTTTCGGGTTCGTTTGTCATCCCTTCAGGCGAACTGAACGGGCAAATGACAATACAGACCAAAACGGGTTTTGCGTCTTTCTCAGTGGAAGAATACAAACGGCCCACTTTTGAAGTGTTGTTCGATACGGTTGAAGGTGAATACAAATTCGGTAACCGTGTTACCGTCACGGGAAAAGCGATGAATTATGCAGGCAATCCGCTGATCAATGCTTCGGTTACTTACAGAGTGGTGAGAAAAGTAATACCGGTTCCTTATTTTTGGGATTATCGTCCTTATCCGCTTCAGAATGAAGTGGAGATTGCCAATGGAAGCACGGCAACGCATGATGACGGTTCTTTTGATATCAGCTTTACCGCCACGCCGCCTGATCTTTTGAGAGGACAAAAACCTATGCCTTGCAATTTTACCGTTTATGTTGATGTGACCGATATTACGGGAGAAGTTCAGACAGGGACCACAAATCTGATGGTCGGAATGCAATCTGTGATATTAACTGTTAAATCGGGAAAAGAAATTCTCAAAGAAGACGGCAAGGGCATTGAGCTGACAACCGAAAATTTGTCGGGACGTCCTGTTGATGCTCTGGTATCCTATTCTCTTTTTCAGCTCATTCCGCCTGATTACATCCAAAAAAAGCGTTATTGGCCGCAACCGGATATCAACCTGATCAGCAGGGAAAAGTTCAGAGAAATGTTTCCGCATGATGTGTATGGCAATGACGATAAAAAGGAGAACTGGAACCGGCAGTTGCTTTTCGTGGATACGACAGAGGTGAAAGGAACGATTGAAATTCTGCAAAAAACTTTTGCCGGGATCAATCCTGGCGAATACCTGCTGACAGCCCAGACGCTGACAAAGGATGGCGACACGGTGAAGGCAGAACATTATTTTACACTGTATTCCTCGCAATCAAAGAAATTGGCCGTAAAGGAACTCGGATGGAGCACGGTAACCAAAACGAAAGCCGAACCCGGAGATGTGGTTCAACTGATCATGGGCTCCGCTGCGAAAAAAACAAAGTTTTATTACGAAGTGGTGAACGGTGCTGAAGTGGCCATGTCAGGCTGGATGAAAATCTCCAGCAGCCAGAAGATGATTGATATTCCCGTTGTTGAAAAGTACAGGGGCAATTTTGCCATTCATGTTTATGCAAACCGTTACAACCGTTTTTACCA
>JAADID010000315.1 GCA_013151505.1 Chlorobiota bacterium
TAGGTGGAATACAGGATTACATAGTTACAGCCAATACGATTGAAACCATTACAGGCCTTGATTTCTTTCCGGTTTTAAAAAAATCAATTGAAAACAAAGTGGAATCACAATACAATCCTAAAAAATGGGGCTTTTAATAAAAGCAGAGAAGCATTAGCAACCCTAAACTATATTAACAACTTACGGGCGTTTGCAATCACTTCTCCCTCCCCGCACCTGCTGACATTAAAAGCTATCCACAACTATATCAAAAATTCCAAATCTCAAATTTTAGATCATAAATCTCAAATCCAATTCCCCCTAAAAGATATTAACAATCGTTTGGTGATTTATTCCTGAAACCGGAAAATTTCCGTCGTACAATTGTTTATACTTTTATCAGGAACACTATGGCATAAGTGCCTGGTATATTATAAATTAAAATTACTGTAAAAAACCAACTATGGCGTTTCACAAATCGCTTTTGAAATTTTTTCTTTTCGGCATTTTTGTTGTCTTTATCAGCCGGGGTATTGTAGCGCAAAACTACCAGCGCCCGGAAAAATTTCATAACTATTGGAAAGTTACTTTTCACGGGGGGCCGAGTATATTTTACGGCGACATCAAACAAAACAAGTGGCTGCCGATCACCAGCAACGTCAATGAGTTACGCTTTGCCGGCGGGGTGAACCTTGAGTTTCAGTTCTCTGCTCCGGTCAGCATCGGTTTACAGGCTATCTATGGCAACCTGTCGGGAACAAGACGGAGTTGGGGTATTTATTTTATGGACGATTACATCGAGACCAACTTTTTTATAAATATAAACTTCAGTAATCTTTTTTTCGGGTACAAACGAGGGCGATTCTTTCAGGCTTACGGTGTTTTTGGCGGAGGATTTATGCAATACAATACACAGCAGAAAGACCTTGAATCGGATAAGGTTATCAAGAGCCGGGGCAATGGCTCGGGAAAAGGGATAAAAGGCAGAACACTCGAAGGCATCCTCACTTACGGGCTGGGAATTAATTTTCGGTTGAGCCGTAACTGGGCGCTGAACCTGCAATCGGTAAACCGGATCATGAAATCCGACGAGCTTGATGCTTACAAAAACAGCTATCCCTATGATGTTTATAACTACACTTCGGTGGGCTTTGTTTATAAATTCGGGCCTTCAAGAAAAAAGACAGTAAAACCCAAACCCAAAACAAAGCCGGAGCCCATTGAACTGCCCCCGTCAGAAGCCGTCGTTACACCGCTCGATACCGCTTCGGTGACAGAGAAAACCACGGAAATTAAAACGGTTGAACCAGCGGAACCGGTTGTCGTATCCGAAGAAATCCAGACAGAGGAAACCGTTAGTCCACCGGTATCAGAAGGATTGAATTACCGGGTTCAGATACTGGCGAGATTCAGCGGCCCTTTGTCGGTAGAGCAAATCAGCAGCATGTATAAAATCCCGGCCAGCGACATCTCAGAAGATACCTACGAGGGGCATTTTATTTACACGATCGGCCGCTTTGAAACTTACGATGAAGCCAGGATAAAACGTGATGAGGTCAGATATTATTACGGCATTAAAGATGCTTTTGTCGTGGCTTTCGACATGGGGAAAAGACTGGATAAGCTGCCTGCTGATAATTAAAAATACCGGGCTTTTGCCAGCAGCTTCTGTTATGTTTAGCCGGCATCAAGTCTTTTTTTAAAAAATAGCTAAACCGCCTTTCATTGAAAAACTCACATTAAAGATGTTAACAACGGATTGGTGGTTTATTGATAAAAGAAAGGTTTAACTTGTCAGCTTATTATTATACTTTTATGACTTAAAAACGGTTTCCGATATTATTACTTCCGGGTTTATTCTAATTTGGTATGATGGCTAAAAAAACGGCGACAACCTTCTATAAACAACATTTAAGATACTTTTTTGCCGCTATTTTTGTATTCTGTTCCCTGTCGTCGGTAAAGGCCCAGGCGCATCTCAACCAGGAAGAATTTACAGGACGCTGGGAGGTTGCAGTTCATGGCGGCACGAGTTTGTTTTTCGGAGACATCAAGCAAAACCTGATCCTTCCCATTTCAAGCCACGTCAATGAATGGCGCTGGGCAGGCGGACTGAATGTAGGCTACCAGATATCGCCTGTCTTTAAGCTCCTTTTACAAGGCATTTACGGCCATCTGTCCGGAACCCGGAGAAGATGGAATATGTATTTTGATGCGGAATACATTGAAACAAATCTCGTGGTTAACGTCAATTTCAATAATCTTTTCGGAGATAAACGGGTCACCAGAATAGCGAGTGTATATGGTGTTCTCGGCGTCGGATTGATGCAGCACAACACAGCAGTTAAAGACCTTGAAACCAGCAAGATTATTAAAACAGTAGGCTATGGAAAAGGTAGCGGAATCAACGGAATGACAATTGAAGGCGTGGTCACTTACGGGTTGGGATTAGATTTCATATTGAGCGATCACTGGGTTTTCCGGGCGGAATCGGTAAACAGGGCCATCAATACCGACAGGCTTGACGGATATGAAGATCAGTTCCCTTTCGATGTTTACAATTACACTTCGGTCGGAATCGCTTATAAGTTCGGAATCGTTAAAAAGAAGATCAAAGAAATAAAGGTCAAAACATTTTAAGCCGCTTAATCTTTATTTATTCACTTTGATAACTTTTTCAGAATCTTCGCCTCTAACGGTTGAACAACAACATTTTTGCCTTGAAGTACAGAACCGTCCAACAGGTTGGTATATTTTCCTCCGCCGGATAACAAGAAAATCTGCGGCGTCTTTTCAAGATTAAACAGAACCACAATCAGATTTTTACCGTCATACCTCTCGTATTGTAATCGTTTTCCTTCAGCCGCAATGAACCTGATCTCTCCTTCTGACAGCACCGGGTTTTCTTTTCGGATGCTTATCAGTTTTTTGTAAAAGTCAAAATGACTGCGGTCAAATCCCGGCTGATCGTATTCTTTCTTTCCCGGCCGGATGTTGTTTCGGTATTCGGGTTCAAAGTCATACCCGGGCCACCGGAGGGGTTTGCGGCAGTCGGGATCATCTGCCCCCCACATGCCCATTTCATCACCGTTCCAGATATGCGGTGCGCCGATATTTGTGAATTGATGTATGAGATAAAGCCGTACCCGCCGGTAAGTTTCATTATCCGGCTTCCCGGTAAAATATTCCGGATTTTCACTGGGTTTGGCTTTGTATTTATATTTTGTGGGGTTGGCAAAAGAGGTGAGCAGCCGCGGTGTATCGTGTGTTGCGCTGACATTCATCATCCCGTACCGGAAAGGGGGCTTCAGGCGGCTCCACTGAAATTCAAGGCTGTCTTTGAACTGCCGGGCATCAATGCTGTCATTCATTTTTCCGAAAAAGTAACGGGCAGGCCGGTAAAGCTGGTAAAACATAACCGCATCAAAAACATCCCCGCTTACATACGGTACCGGGTTCATCAGCTTGTCCGGCCATTTCTCCCACCAGATTTCCCCCACGAGGTATGCTTCGGGATTGATGGATTTTACCAGTTTCCTGTAGTCGCGCCAGAAGCCCATGGGGATATGATCGGCAACATCCAGACGGTATCCGTCAATGCCTTTTGAAACATCCCCGCCGGGAGCAAGCCATCTTTTTGTCACGGCAAAAATGTGTTTCTTCGCTCCGGGATTAATGTCACCCTCGAAAGGACGACCGGGTTTATGGTGTTTCGGAGTATTGATTTTTTTCAACTCGGGCAGGCTTTTGATGTTGAGCCATCCTTTGTATTCGAACTCGTTTTTTGCTGTTTTCGGATTGTCGAATTTTTCAATATCGTACCAGTCTTTGTATTTCGACTTTTCCTGGTTTTTTACAATGTCTTTCCATGCCCAGAATTCCACGCCTGTGTGGTTCCACGAATAATCAAGAATGATCTTCATGTTGCGCTTGTGGACTTCATCAACGAGTTTCAGGAACAGTTTATCGGCTGATGTCCATTTCCATGTTGACGGGTCATCCGGTATTTCGGAAGCCATGATCCGGTTGTCGCCCTGGGGGTCGGGCCCGAAATTGACATCCACATGCCTGTAGTTCCGCGCATCGTATTTGTGAAGTGACGGGGCATCGTTAATGGGATTGAGATAAATGGCCGTTATCCCCAGGTCACGGAGGTAATCCAGCTTGTCAATGATCCCTTGCAGGTCGCCGCCAAAGCGCCTCAACTGAAGGCCGCTGTAAAAATCAACCCCCATATTTTTTGCCCATTTTTCCTGCTCATACCAGTTATGTGTCCAGGGGGTCACCGACCAGTCCGCCGGCACAGGTCTGAAGTTTGAGGCGCTGGATATGTTTTCAGGGCGGGGATCGTTGGTGGAGTCGCCATTGTTGAACCTTTCGGGAAATATCTGATACCAGATGACATGCTTTGCCCATAACGGAGGCCGGTTGAAGGATTCGTTTTTTTGTTTCGTACACATCGTGAAAAGCAATAAACCGGTAAAAATAAAAATAAGAAAAAGTGTTTTTTTCATGCCCGTTTCGTATTGTCAGGTGGTAAAATTAACAGGTAATAAGTTAGAAACCGGAAACCGCGTACTTTTTTTGAAAAAAATTGTCAACATGCTGAATTCTCTCCCTGATGGTTGATTTAAAACGTTTGCAATATACATTAACATTTGTTTCTCTGATGTTAGTTTCGTTCGGGAAAAAAAATCCGTCCGTAAATTGATCGAAAGTGTCTTAACCCGGTTATTAATCGTATTAATTAAATGGTACGTTTTCTATATTCGTCCAGGATATAACCAATATGTTGTTAAGAAAAAGAAATACAGCAACTTACAGCCTTTATAAATAAGAGTGTATTATCATAAAACGGATAATTGCAGGAACGATAAAATAATAAAACCACCTGTTGTCTTTATACTGTTCAAAAAGATAAACAAAAAGATATCTGACGTTTTCATTTCCATCTCGATAAAGCTTATTTTCGTATAATTGAAACTGTTATATTTGCGGTTAATTAGTAAAAATCAACAACAAAGTGATAACCAATAAACATTAAACTTATGGTAAAACATTTAATCTCAAAATTGATGTTGCTCCCCTTATTATTCTTTTTGGGAACACTTTCAATACAGGCACAGACCGGAAAAGTGACCGGAAAAGTGACCGATATTATTGATGGTTCTTCACTTCCGGGGGCAACGGTCGTAGTGAAAGGAACTACGACAGGGACAACAACCGATATGGATGGCAATTATTCCATTGAGGTAGGCCCGAATACGACGCTGGTTTTTTCGTACGTCGGTTATAAGACAAAAGAGGTGGTTGTACAACCGGGTTCGGAAATCAATGTGGCACTGGAAAGTGAAACGATGGGATTGAACGAAGTAGTTGTAATCGGATATGGTACGCAAAAAAAGAGTGATGCTACCGGTTCGGTTACTTCGATCAGTTCAAAGGACTTTAACAAGGGCCTGATCACATCACCTGCCAACCTGATCAGCGGGAAAATGGCGGGTGTTCAGGTGACAAGTGCCGGAGGAGCTCCGGGTTCGGGAGCAGTAATACGCATCAGGGGAGGTTCATCTTTACAGGCCGTAAACGATCCGCTGATTGTTGTTGACGGGGTGCCGTTAAACAGTGACGGTATAAGCGGGTCACGCGACCCGTTGAGCTCGATCAACCCCAATGACATTGAATCGGTCAACGTATTAAAAGATGCATCGGCAACGGCCATTTACGGTTCGCGTGCTTCCAACGGTGTGATCATCATCACAACCAAAAAAGGAAAGGAAGGACAACCGCTCCAGTTGATGTATGACGGCAAATTTACCTTATATACACCATCCAAGACTGTGGATGTAATGAATGCCGACCAGTTCAGTGCCGAGATCAGAAAACGTTTCCCGGACCAGGTGGGAATGCTTGGGAAAGCCAGTACCAACTGGCAGGACCAGGTATTCAGGACTGCTTTTGGAATGGATCATTTTTTCAGTGGCCGGGGTGCAGCCAAACACATGCCGTACCAGTTTTCACTGGGTTATACCGACCAGAACGGAATCATCAACACCGACCGTTTTAAACGTGTAACAGCGGGTTTCTCGCTTGATCCGAAATTTTTGAAAGATCATCTGACCGTAAATCTGAACGGAAGATTCGGGTATGTAAAAAATCATTTTGCCGATCAGGGCTCCATCGGCGCTGCCATTCAGTTTGACCCCACCAAACCGATCTATTCCGATTCCACCTTTATCGTTCCCATTCCTGATCATGAAGGGGTTTTCGATACAACCAATTATGGTGGGTACTATGCCTGGACCCAGGCGAACGGTTCACCTGTCAAGCTGGCAACCAGAAATCCTGTGGCGTTACTGAACCTGCGGGATGACAATTCGGATGTTTATACATTCATCGGCAATGCAAAATTTGATTATAAATTGCATCCGTTGCCGGAATTAAAGTTTACCCTGAATCTGGGAATGGACTATTCATCAAGCAAAGGAAGCGTGTACGTTCCTTATTACGCATCCTGGGTGTATGATGCCAAAAACGGCGGCGGCGAAAACCGTACCTACGACCAGACCAGAAAAAATGAATTGCTTGACTTCTACGTCACCTACGATAAGGAAGTGGAATCAATAAAAAGTCATTTTGTGGCCATGGCCGGATATTCGTGGCAGCATTTTTACAGGGAAGAAAACACGTATGCAACAAATATTCCGCATCGTGCGACCGACACGTTGATCGTCTTCGATGACAATCAGTTTGCGACGGAATACTATCTTGTTTCTTTCTTCGGTCGTTTCAACTATTCTTACGATAACCGTTACCTGTTTACTTTTACCTTAAGAGATGACGGTACTTCAAGGTTTTCTCCCGACACGCGCTGGGGATTGTTCCCTTCCGTTGCGCTTGCATGGCGGCTGAGCCAGGAAAAATGGCTGCGTGACTCAAAAGTCCTTTCTCAGTTGAAATTACGGCTGGGATGGGGCGTGACAGGTCAACAGGCCATCAACCAGGGAGATTATCCTTACCTGCCGATCTATACTTACAGCCAGGCAACGGCAAATTATCAGCTTGGCGATAAATTTTATACAACTTTACGGGCCGAGGGATATGATCCGAACATCAAATGGGAACAAACCACTACATGGAACATCGGGGTGGATTATGGTTTCCTCGATGACAGGATTTACGGGTCATTGGATTATTACTACAGAAAAACATCCGACCTGATCAATTACATTCCGGTTCCGGCAGGGTCAAACCTGACAAACTACATTGTAACCAATGTGGGAGACCTCGAAAACAAAGGCGTGGAATTCTCGATCGAAGCCAGGCCGATTTCGAAAAAAGACCTGTACTGGAGTATCGGATGGAACTTCTCGTATAATGACAACAAGATCACCAAGCTGACGGTGGTTGACGATTCGACTTACCAGGGTGTTCTCACAGGAGGAATCTCCGGTGGCGTTGGCAATACGGTTCAGATTCACAGTGTGGGTTATCCCGCTTATTCTTTCTTTGTCCTTCAGCAGGTTTACGGCCCCGACGGCAAACCCATCGAAGGTGTTTACGTTGACCGCAACGGGGACGGCGAGATCAATGACGCTGACAGGTATCGTTATGAGGCTCCGGCTGCAAAATATTATACCGGAATCAACATGGAATTAAGATATAAAAACTTTGACTTTGCTTTTTCAGGCAGGGCCAATTTTGATAATTACATTTACAACAATGTGGAATCCGATAACGGGTGGTGGAATAAAATGTACCGCCCGGAAGGTCCTTATCTGAGTAACGTTATCACTGCGGTTAGCGAAACGAACTTTCAGAACGCGCAGTATCTGTCGGATTACTATGTTCAGAACGGAACTTTTTTCAGGATGGATTACATGACCGCAAGCTATCTTTTTGCCAATATGGGAAACAGCCGGGTCAGTCTGCGTTTGTCGTTTACTGTAAACAACGCGTTTGTCATAACGAAATACAAAGGGATCGATCCTGAGATATTCAATGGTATTGACAACAACATTTATCCCAGGCCCCGCGCTTATGTTTTGGGTGTTAACCTTACATTTTAACAATCTGAACACTTAAAAATAAATGATCATGAAAAAAATAAAATTTATATTTATAGCCATCGCAGGATTGATGATAGCCACCACAAGCTGTATTAAAGACCTGGATACGATACCCCTTGACAGGGACCAGGTAACAGCGGCTACCGTATTTGACGATCCTGCTTCGTACAAACAAGTACTTGCAAAACTGTATGCCGGCCTTGCCGTTTCAGGACAGCAGGGTCCTGCCGGACAACCCGATATCAGCGGGATTGACGAAGGATTCGGCCAGTATCTTCGCGGGCTTTGGTACCACGAGGAGTTGACTACGGATGAAGCCCTTATCAGTTGGAATGACCAGACCATCAAGGATTTTCATTACCAAACATGGAGCTCTTCCGATGTATTCATTGCTGCCATGTATTACCGGATTTTTTACCAGATCACGGCTTGTAACGAATTTCTCCGACAGACATCCGATAAAAAACTTGACGATCGCGGTGTTAGCGGTGATTTGAGAAATGATATTGCCGTGTTCAGGGCCGAAGCCCGTTTTCTCAGGGCGCTGAGTTACTGGCATGCCCTCGACCTGTTCGGCAATGTTCCGTTTGTTACGGAAAAAGACCCCATCGGTGCTTTTCTGCCGGAACAAATCCAAAGAAAAGACCTTTTTAAATATATCGAAAGCGAGTTGATTGCAATAAACGACCAGCTCAAAGCCCCGCGCACCAACGAATACGGCCGTGCCGATAAAGCTGCCGCATGGATGCTGCTGGCCAAATTATACCTGAATGCAGAGGTCTATACCGGGGAAGACAGATACAGCGACTGTTTGAATTATACCGAGAAGGTGATCAATGCCGGTTATTCACTTGATGAAAAATACCAGTGGTTGTTCCTGGCCGATAACAACAGGTCAGATGAGGTGATCTTCTCGATCAATTTTGACGGATTGAGAACACAGACCTGGGGTGGTACGACTTTTATCATCCACGCATCCGTCGGCGGCGACATGGATCCGGGCGATTACGGTATTGATGGTGGATGGGCCGGAACACGGACAACCAGTTCTTTTGTTGACCTGTTTGCTGATGAAACCGGCGAGACCGACAGCCGTGCCATGTTTTTCACCGAAGGACAATCCAAAGAAATTCAAAATGTGGGTAATTTCCAGGATGGTTATGCCATTACAAAGTTCAGGAATATAAACCGCGACGGAACGGTCGGACAGGATCTGACTTTCCCGGATACGGATTTCCCCATGTTCCGCCTTGCCGATGCTTACCTGATGTATGCCGAAGCCGTATTGAGAGGCGGCGGTGGAAGCAAAGCACAGGCAGTGAATTATATTAACGCACTGAGAGAAAGGGCCTATGGAAATACGGACGGTAATATTACAGAAGGTGACCTTACACTTGATTTTATCCTTGACGAACGTGGACGCGAGCTGTACTGGGAAGCCACAAGAAGAACAGACCTGATCAGGTTTGGCAAATTTACCGGAGGTGCATACTTGTGGCCCTGGAAAGGCGGTTCACCGGGAGGGGTTGCCACGGATAGTAAATATAATCTTTTCCCGCTGCCGTCTTCGGATGTCAATGCAAATCCCAATCTTACGCAAAATCCCGGTTATTAGAATAAACAGTAAAATAGTTGAATTATGAAAAATATAGTTTTTTATTTGATCGTGATCTTTGGAATAGGATTGATTTCTTCCTGTGAGAAGGTAAATAACAATCCTGTTCTGGATATGAGTAAGGTAATTGCTCCGGAGCTTCAGAAACCGGCAGATGGTTCCGCATTGGTTTTAAAGGAAGAAAATGCCGATTCTGTTGTTGCATTTCAATGGACCGCCACACAGTATAATGTGGAAGGGTTGCAAAACACAACCTATATCCTGCAAATGGATTTTGCCGACAGTAATTTCAATAAACCTGTTGATTTGGTGAGCACTACAGGGCTTTCGTATGAAATGACCGAGGGTGCCATAAACAAAAGACTCGTCAGTTTGGGAATGGAACCTGACCAAACCTATGCGGTAGCATTCAGGATTTTGTCATTTCTCGTTCAGAACAGCCCTGATACATGGGTCTATTCCAAAATAAATTCGGTGAGTATGACACCCTATAAAGCTACCCAGCCGCCGGGAGAAGGCCCTGATACTTTATGGGTACCCGGTGATTACCAGGGGTGGAACCCGGCTGCAGCCCCGAATATTTATTCCATTCCCAAGGATGGAAAATACAAAGGGTGGGTATATTTCCCTGACGGAGGTACGTTTGAATTCAAATTTACTTCGGCTCCCGACTGGAACCATACCAACTTCGGATACGGTGGAGACTTTGTGCTGGATACCGACCCGGGTGCAGGTAACCTGAAAGTGCCCGGAACGGGAAATTATCTGCTGACTATTGATACGGTAGCACTTACCTGGGGATATGAATTGCAGAATTTTGCATTGATCGGTACGTTTAATAACTGGGAGGGTGACGAACCCCTTACATGGGATGATGCCAACCAGTGGTGGACGATCACGATTTCATTTACTGCCGGAACCGAATTCAAATGGAGGGCCAACGCTGACTGGGCAGTCAACTTCGGCGATAATGACCCGCCTGACGGGACTCTGGTACAGGATGGTGCAAATATTGTTGTTGACAGCGATGGAACTTACACCATTAACCTTATTCTGAGTGAGTCTGTTCCGCGCTATGAGATCATTAAGCAATAACGACGATTATTAATATGAATAAAAAACCGCCCTGATTCCGGGGCGGTTTTTTTTGTATCGGCGACTTCAGTCGCTGTTCTTTTTAACCCAGATTTGTCATTAGGAAGTATGAACTAATGACAAGTGCGTTGGGATGTGAGGAGTATCCCCGCCTGATCCCGAGGTCTCGGG
>JAADID010000208.1 GCA_013151505.1 Chlorobiota bacterium
CCGATCCCGGAAGCAAGCAACGAACCAATGCCTGTAATGGATTTCATGCGTGCCTCTTCACCGCTGCCGGCTTCCGTAACGCCGAGGTGGACCGGATAATCATAACCTCTGGCTTTCATCCTTTCAACAAACATTCTGTTTGCTTCGATCATTGTCAGTACATGACTGGCCTTCAGCGAGAGCGTCAGGTTGTCGAAGCCTTCCCGGCGACAAACCCGGATAAATTCCATGGCTGATTCAACCATACCTTCCGGTGTATTCCCGTATTTTATAAGTATCCTTTCTGACAATGAACCATGATTGACCCCGATGCGGATGGCCGTACCTTCCCGTTTACAAATCTCTATCAAAGGTCGCAGCCGTTCGCTGATCCTTTCCAGCGCCAGTTCATCATCCATTTCGGTATAGTCGGTTTTCCCCCGTTGGCGGTCAATATAATTTCCGGGATTGATCCTTACCTTTTCCACATACCGGGCGGCGATTTCTGCAAATTCCGGCCTGAAATGGATATCGGCAACAAGGGGAATGGCGATACCCGATTTTTTCAATTCTCTTTTGATAACGGGCAGGATTTCCGCTTCTTTTTTATTCTGAACCGCCAGCCGGACAATGTCACAACCGGCCGAAACCAACTGTTTTATTTGGTTAACCGTTGCCGGGACATCCGAAGTGGATGTATTGGTCATGGACTGGATACGGACAGGATTGTTCCCACCAACCAACAAATCCCCGACTTTAATTTCCCTGCTGACATAATCAACGTAGAACAGACTGATATGATCGGGCTTCTCCGGCATTCCTGATACAGGTTTAGTTTGAAGACAGCGAAAATAGAAAATATTGTTCACCGGACGGAATGTCGAAATTATTGAATGAGGCGGAGAGGTGAGGGAATCTAAGGGAGTCGGATGGTTGGGGAAACCTTATAATCATCTTTTTCCGTTACCCGGTCATTTATGTCCGGGATTTAACCTCAAAACAACTGAGCAGAAAACCCCAGGTTAATAACCCCTTTGTATCCGTAGCCAAACTCAATGTAACCGCCAAGGCGTTTGCCAACCCGGAGGCCCACAGCATTCACCTGGAAGGCCACATTGGCAATCGTACCGGTTGACTCTTGTTTGATTTCATTGGGCGTAAAGGTTTCATTCCCGAAGGTAAATCCCAGCCCCAGCCCCGAGTAAACCTGTATGGGGCCGCGATTATAATAGCGGTATTCCCATTCGATGGCCCCTGTGTAAAATTTGCGTCTGATATCTCCTTCGTATTGCCCGACATTATAAATCTTCCCGGATGAACTGCTCATGCCAAACGTAATGCCCCACATCATGTATTCGTTCCTGAAAATGTGCCGGTACGAAAGAAACAAAGTTCCCGGACTGCTGTACCGGTCCCTCACATAAAGCTCTTCGGGATAAAGGCCGTCCAGGGTTTTGGAACTGAAATTTTTAAACTGGTCAGGGATAAAAAGTCCGTAACTGAGCGAGATGTCATGATGGTCAAAACTTTTGTAGTAGGTCTGGGCATTTAAGCCGTTAACCAACAGCAAAACCACAGAAAGCAGTAAAATCTTTTTCATGAAACCGGATTTATGTCAAAAATAGAATTTTTCCGTTTGATACGGAACATTTTAAGCCAAAAAAAACGGAAAACTTTGCAGGGATTTAAAATTTTTTCAGAATGGATTTAACCGAACCAAGATATCCACCGCCGAAAAGGTTCACATGAACCATCAAAGGATACAAATTGCAATAATCCAGGCGTTCCTGCCACCCCGGCTCCAGCGGAAAATAACGGTTGTAAGCCTTGTAGAAACTGTGATGAAATCCACCGAAAAGCTGCGACATACCCAGATCCATTTCACGGTGGCCGTAATAAACCGCGGGATCAATAATAACTGCTTCTCCTTCCGGGTTGACAATAAAATTCCCACCCCATAAATCGCCGTGGATGAGTGCCGGCGGTTCGTCCGGAAAAATCTCTTCAAGTTTTTGATAAAACCGCTCGAATTGCCGGATGGTATTGCTCCCTATTTTACCGGCATTCCTGGCCATTTTCACCTGAAACTCCAACCGTTCTTCCCTGAAGAAATCAGTCCAGGAACGGTAGCGGCGGTTGGATTGGGGTAACGAGCCAATGTAATTGTCATGATCCAGTCCGAACATCTTATCCGTATGCCCGTGAAGCGCGGCCAGCCGTTTGGCAAATGTCTCCCAGAAATCAGCGCTTTTTGTTCCGGGCGGAATGTATTTCATGATCAGGAAAGCCTCTTCGTTGGTTTCATCCCACGCCACCACTTCGGGGACAGGGATTTCCCCGGTATCAGCCAGAATTTTCAGTCCGAGTGCCTCTTTTTCAAACATCTGCGGATAAAGGGAAGAGGAATTTTTTTTGACAAAATACATTCCTGAAGAAGTCTCCAGGCGGAAAGTTTCATTGATCGAGCCTCCACCGACCGGAGTAACCGAAAGTATTTCCGCTTTTTCTCCGGTGACAGTTTCCAGTTTTGCTTTTACCTGATCTTTCCACGACATACGCTGCTTTGAATTTAAACGCTGAAACAAATATAATAATTCCGGGCGGGTTTGTTTAAAAAGCGAAGTGAACAAAGCGATTATTCTTGGTGCATCTTCATACCTTTGAGCTATGGTGGCAATAAAGGGCCTTTTCGAAATGGGCGCATTCATCAACCAATCAGTTAAAAAGTTCACCGTAATCAAAAATTCCGTAACTTTATATTGTCTTATACCAAATGAGGTCATTTATCGTTCAATTACCATGAAACCGGAGAAAAAACTCTCAACATACGGTAAATATTTCAGCGAGAAAAACCTGTTTAAAAAGCTGAAATCTGTTTCGGGAACATTAAGTGCCAATATGCTGTATTACATTCTTGTATTGTTTTATCTTATTTCAGATAAAAGTGTTCCTTTTAAAACCCGGATGATCTTTGTAGCTGCCTTGGGATATCTGATTTTACCTACCGACCTGGTTTCTGACTTTATACCCGGCCTTGGATTTACCGATGATGCAGCCCTGATCACTTATGCGGTAAGCCAGGCGTCAAATTACGTAACACCTGAAATACAGGCGAAAGCACTTGTAACGCTTGAAAAGATCGCAGGGCCCAAAGGCGCTGAAAAAGTGAGGAAAAAAGGTTTTTTTAAAACCGGTTAATAGGCTGACCGGAATTGTTTCAAGAAACGGATATCGTTTTCAAAATAAAGCCGCAGGTCATTCACCCTGTATTTGAGCATGGCAATTCGTTCTATTCCCATCCCGAAAGCAAACCCCGTGTATTTTTCACTGTCAATGTCACACGCTTCAAGCACGTTGGGATCAACCATGCCGCAACCCAGTATTTCGACCCATCCGGTGTATTTACAAATGTTGCATCCTTTGCCGCCGCAGATGTTACACGAAATGTCCATTTCGGCCGAAGGTTCGGTAAACGGAAAATAAGAGGGACGGAAACGGGTTTTCGTATTTTGTCCGAACATTTCACGGGCAAAAAAGTAAAGGGTTTGTTTGAGGTCGGCAAACGAAACATGGGTATCCACATAAAGTCCTTCAACCTGATGGAAAATGCAATGTGCCCTTGCTGAAATGGCTTCGTTACGGAAAACGCGCCCGGGTGACAATGTCCTGATCGGAGGTTGTGTGTTCTCCATTACCCTCACCTGAACCGACGAGGTATGGGTACGTAATAAAATATCAGGGTCTTTTTCAATGAAAAAAGTATCCTGCATATCGCGTGCAGGGTGTTCTTCCGGGAAATTCAACGCGGAAAAATTATGAAAATCATCTTCAATTTCAGGGCCTTCCGATACGGAAAAACCAATCCGTGAAAAAATATCAATGATCTCATTTCGAACCAGGGAAAGCGGATGCCTGGTACCGAGGTTATCCGTAACCGGCATTGTCAGGTCCAGGTCGGTTGATGTCGTTTCCGATTTCTGTTCAATTTCCGTCTTCAGTGCGACTATTTTTTCCTGCACCGCCTGTTTCAGTGAATTGATCAGTTGCCCAAGCTCTTTACGGTCTTCGGGCGGAACATTTTTAAATTCGGAAAACAGCGCCGGGATCAACCCTTTTTTACTCAGAAATTTTATCCTGAACTGTTCCAGTTGTTCCAGGTTACCGGCAGAAAAAGCTTCAACCTCTTTCAAATATTTTTCAATGGTTTCCTTCATGTTCCTGCTATTCAAGGATATCAATGTTCATATCCACTTCTTCGATGGGTTTGTCCTTCGAGTCGGTTTTTACCGCCGCAATTTTATTAATGACGTCAAAACCGGTGATCACTTCCCCGAAGACGGTATAACCGCCGTCAAGATGAGGCGTACCTCCGATGGTTTTGTAAACTTTACGCTGTTCCTCGGTAAAGATATGACCCGTTTTGGCTGAAACAGCATTGAGATACTGGTCATTAACAATCTGCCCCTGGACAATATAAAACTGTGAACCTGAACTGCGCTTCTCGGGATTCACGTTATCGGGCATCCGTGCTGCTGCAATGGCGCCTTTTTTATGGAAATGATTAGGCAGAATCTCGGCTTCCAAAGTATATCCCGGGTCGCTCCTGCCGTCTTTATTACTTCCGCCCTGGATCATAAAACCGTTAATTACACGGTGAAAAGGCGAACCGTTGTACCAGCCTTCCTTCACCAGCTTTATGAAATTATCACGGTGAATGGGGGTGTCGTTGTAAAGTTTGGCCGTGATGTCCCCGTATTTGGTATGGATGACGATCAGTGTCTCGGGTTTTGTTGTTTGTGACAACAACTGAATGCTTAAAAACAATCCTAAAATGAATGTTATTGCTTTCATGATTTTTCAATTGTTTGAGGGGGCAAACATAGTAAAAATGAGGGTATATCAGAAGGGAGTTCTGTCAGGAATTTTTTTTCTTCTCTTCAAGAAAACATTTACGACACAGCGGTTCATAAATATCGGTTTCGCCGAGCACCACAAGCTTATCATCCGCTACCGTCCGGTGTGAATAGTTGGCCAGGCTGCCGCATCGGATACAAATGGCGTGAACCTTTGTAACATACTCGGCAATGGCCATCAGTTCGGGAATGGGGCCAAAGGGTTTTCCCTGGTAATCCATATCCAGCCCCGATACCACAACCCGTTTTCCCTGCTCTGCCAACTGGTTGCAAACGCTCACAAGTTCATTCCCGAAAAACTGGGCTTCATCAATGCCCACTACCTCGAAATCTTCCGCATAAAACAATATCTGGGATGCATTTTGCACGGGAATGGATGTTTCCTTTTTTTTATCATGCGAAACCACATCCGTGTCATCATAACGGGTATCCACCGCCGGTTTGAAGACCTCTACTTTCTGTCGGGCAATCCTTGCACGCTTCAGCCGCCGGATCAGTTCTTCGGTCTTTCCCGAGAACATGGAGCCGCAGATGACTTCGATCCATCCCGTCTGAGATTTATTGTTTCGTTCTTTTTCGAGAAACATCTGTATTTTTTGATATTCTTTCTACCTTTGAAAGATACAAAATTACAATACTTTTCAGCATAAAAAAGTGTAATGTCAAATCAAACAAGAACTGGCCATGAAGCAAGATAAAAATTTGAGGGATATTGAATTACAAACCGAATTTATCCTGGCGCATATCCGGCGTATTCGAAAAAGCGAAAAGAAATTACACCCGCTGGATCGTGATATGTTGCTGAATAAAACACGGGATATTTACGAAAAGTTGCTGGATACCGTGGAAAATAAGGCAACGGAAACTACCGAAAAAACCATTAACTTACCCGAAACCATGCCCGAAGCGGAAATTCCTAAAGAGGCTGAGAGCACAAAAAATATTTCCAAAGGTGAACTGATAGTCGAGAAACCCCCGGTTGAAACAAAACCGGAGGATAGCGCAGAAGAGCAGCCGTTATCAGTGACAAGAGAAGAGGCTCTGGAACATATTGAAGAAAAACAGGAAATTTTCGAAGAAGCCAAAACCTTTACAGAGCCGGAAGAACCCCGGACCCCGGAAGAAAAAACAGAAAGAGAAGAACCGGAAGGACCTCCTTCAATAGACCTGTTTTCCACGGCTGAGGAAACCGTTGCCGAAAAACTCGGCCATAAGGAAAAATCCACAGTTGCAGATGAGATAAGCCGGAATACAATGAGTGACCTCCGGCAGGTCATCGGTATCAACGAGAAGTTCTTGTTTATCAATGAACTTTTTAACGGAGATATGGCCCGATACAACAAGGTGATTGATGACCTGAACGGAATGCAGAACTCCGAAGGGGCACGCCGCTACCTGATCGAGCTGAAAATTGCCAGTCAATGGCCGGACGATATGGAGGCATTTGGGAAATTGAAGGAACTTGTCGAAAGAAAATTTGCATGAGACCCGGGGCCATGAAATCATCAAAACTTTTTATTGTCCCCACACCCATTGGTAATCTGGAAGATATGACTTTCAGGGCAATCAGGGTTTTGAAAGAAGTTGACCTGATCCTGGCCGAAGACACACGGACAAGCAGCAAATTGCTTCGGCATTATGAGATCACAAACAAGCTGTTTGCCTATCATCAGCATAATGAACATAAGGTGCTGCAACGGCTTGTTGACCGCCTTTCGGCAGGCGAAACCATGGCCCTGATCAGCGATGCCGGCACACCGGCTATTTCGGATCCGGGATTTTTACTGGTCCGCGAATGCATAAAAAACGATATTGAAGTGGAATGCCTTCCGGGAGCAACGGCTTTTGTGCCCGCCCTGATAAATTCGGGATTACCGGCAGACAAATTCTTTTTTGAAGGGTTTCTGCCCCACAAAAAAGGCCGGCAGGCACGGTTAAAGGAACTTTCCGGCCTGCCTTACACACTGGTTTTTTACGAGTCGCCCTATCGTCTGGTCAAAACCCTTGAGCAATTCATCGAACATTTCGGGCCCGGTAATCCGGCAGCGATTTCCCGTGAGTTGACAAAACTTCATGAAGAAACCGTGCGGGGCACACTTCAGTCTCTTTATGACCACTATAAAGATAAAACCGTTAAAGGAGAGATTGTTATCGTCGTAGGGCAAAAAAGCAACAAGTAATTTATTCTTCCAATCCTGCCTTATTTACTCCTTCACAAACTTTTATCAGCGCCGGTTATAACCGGAATAAAAAGACCCGAACTTTCCGGGTTGCCGGATGAAAATTTGTCTTTTAACCAATAATTTATATATTTGACCGAGAAACCAACAACTCACTACTATTTTGAATTTACCCTTTTTAATAATTTAAGTGATGAAAAATCTATTTTTTGTTTTTGTTCTTTTTGTTGTGATCACATCATCATGTGCTTCCCAAAAAGTATTGAATCAATATGCCGGTACGCAAATCGTTTTTGGTAATGGCGGAGGATTTACCGGGCAGGTCAATGAATATACCTTATCTACCGACGGTACCATCACGCTTGTCAAAAGCCTTGAAGGAGATACTGTTGTGATCAGTACAGTGAGCAGAAAAACAGCCGGAAAAATCTTCAGTCTGCTTTCCGACTCGGGGCTTGACACCCTTGATTTTAAGCATCCGGGCAACAGGTATTATTTTATAAAGGAAAGGGAAAACGGCATAAAAAACGAGGTTATATGGGGCAATCCCGATTATACGGTTCCTGCGCAAATTGAAAACCTTTATACGCTTTTGATAACGAATATTAATAATAATTAAATAATAATGCCATGAATAAAAAAATTACACATCAGGCAATTTTACTCCTGGGATTACTCTTGGTTTTTCAGGCGGTAGTTGCCCAGAGCGGGCAAAATCCTTTTGCCGTTAAGCAAAAAACACCTACCACTAAATCTGTGATTACTCCGGCGCCCCTGAATGCGGGCCCCTTACTGAATGCCATGCAGGGTCAACGCAACCTGCAAACGGCATCGGGTTACAACTATCACTCTATTCTTTTTCAGAATCCGGTATTAAACAGAACTTCCCGGTTTGCGGAACAGCAGTATGATAAAAACGGCTTGCTGATCCTGGCAGAAAACGCCGAAGGTTACGGAGTGCCTTTTAACAGCCGTTCGGAAGAAGCTACCGTTCAGGCTTGCTATGCTTATCTCGAACAGATCAAATCCGCAATGAGGATACAAAACCCGGAACAGGAATTCATTCCGGAAGACCAATGGGAAGACGAGATGGGATTTACCCATGTGCGTATGCAACAATTTTTTCAGGGACTGGAAGTCTTCGGCGGCGAAATTCTTTTACACGGTTCACAGGGGATGATCAACCGTTTTAACGGAACGTATTACCCAACACCAAACATTAATGACCTTACGCCCCAGCTTCAGGACCAACAGGCCGTGGATGTAGTCATTCAGGATGTGTCAACACTGACAAGCTACGCGCCCATGTCAGAAGAAATAAAGTCATTTTTCAATTATGACGGCCCTGAAGCCAAACTGATTATTTATCATTACGACAGGGACCTTGGCAGCGAACGGCTGGCATGGCATGTCAGCATCAGGCCCAATGTGCTGGACTGGTATCAGTATTTTGTAGATGCCAAAACGGGCGAGATCATCAACAAATTCAACAATACCTGTACCGACGGCCCGGCCACGGCGCAGGCAGTGGACTTAAACGGAGTGACACAGACGATAAATACTTATCTTAAAAGCGGAACCTATTACATGCTTGATGCTTCACGGCCCATGTTCAATGCGGGGCAATCGGATATTCCCGACAATCCCGTTGGCGCCATTGTAACACTGGATGCCAATTACAGCACGCCACAAAACCTGACGGCTTACTATATCGTTTCACAAAACAATTCATGGAACAATCCCACTGCTGTTTCTGCACATACTAACGCAGGAGTTACTTATGAGTATTACAGAAACACCCATTCCCGGAATTCCATTGACGGAAACGGAGGGACCATTTATTCCGTTATCAATGTGAACGATGACAACGGTGGCGGACTGGATAATGCTTTCTGGAACGGACAGGCCATGTTTTACGGCAATGGAGATCAGAAGTATTTGCCATTGGCAGGAGCGCTGGATGTGGGAGGCCACGAAATGACCCATGGTGTGATTCAGAATACGGCGAACCTTATCTATCAAAACGAACCCGGCGCCATCAATGAATCCATGGCTGACATCGGCGGGACAATGGTTGACCGTGAAGACTGGCAACTGGGCGAAGATATTATTCCCGCAAACAGTCCGTATTTCCCTACGGGCGCATTACGCGATATGGAGAACCCGCATAACGGGGGAAGCAGTTTCAATGACGATTCTTATCAGCCTGCCCATGTGAATGAAATGTATCAGGGTAGCGGCGACAACGGCGGAGTGCATATCAACAGCGGAATTATTAATCACGCTTATTATCTGTTGGCTACAGATGTAACAAAAAATAAAGCAGAGAAAATATTTTACAAGGCATTATCCGCCTACATGACAAAATCTTCGCAATTCATTGATTGCCGCCTGGCTTTTGAAAGTGCTGCCAAAGAAATATACGGGAACAATTCCAGTGAATATGACGCTGTTGTCAATGCCTTTTATTCCGTAGGTATCGGACAGCAGGGCGGTGGCGGAGGCGGAAGCCCCGGCCCGGGGGAAATCGAAGTCAACCCCGGACAGGATTATATACTGAGTGTGGACGTTGACGCCAGTAATCCCAACACATTATATATTTCAAATACAGAAGCCACCCAGTTTGTACCCATCAGCCAAACCAAACCGAAAAGGAAACCCAGCATTACCGACAACGGCGCTGTTGCTGTTTTTGTGGATGAAAACAGCACGATGAGGGCAATCGCGCTTACCGACCCTTATGATGAATGGCAGTTGCAGAACCCGCCTGAACAGATATGGGATAATATTGCCGTGTCGAAAGACGGTTCCAGAATAGCCGCCATCACGACTGAAGTGGATTCGGCCATCTGGATTTATGACTTTAACATCGGCCAGTGGGCAAAATTCCATCTCTACAATCCCACTTTTTCAGAAGGCGTAGTGACCGAAAATGTTTTATATGCCGATGCCATCGAATGGGATTATTCAGGACAGTACCTGATCTATGACGCTTTTAATAAAATGGAAAACGAAGACGGGCAGGACATCAGCTACTGGGATATGGGATTTATCCGCGTATGGGATAACGGCTCAAATAACTGGAGCGACGGTAAAATTTTCAAACTGTTCTCTGCTTTGCCCGAAGGTATCAGCATAGGAAATCCGTCCCTGGCTAAGAATACCCCTTACATCATCGCATTTGATTTTTATGATGACAATACGGGCGACATCAGTGTAATGGCAGCAAACCTTGAAAGCGGGGATGTGGGTGAAATATTCCAGAATCAGGTACTCGGATTCCCGAATTATTCAAAAATGGATAATAAACTCGTCTTTTCGACCTTGGGTAACGACAACACGGAAATCGTAGGACAAATTTCGCTGCAAAGCGATAAGATAAACCCGACAGGCGATGCTTCGGGTTTAATCGGCTATGCCAAATGGCCCGTATGGTATGCCATGGGCGAACGGGACCTGATGGATGTGGATGAAACGCTAACGTCTGATATGTTTGCAAATGCTTATCCCAATCCGTTCAGTAACGAAATAACACTTGTTGCAGAAATCAAGAATAACAACCCTTATAATATAAAGGTGTTTAATGTTTACGGGCAGCTTGTGAAAGAGATTTCAGGTGTAGGCAACAGCCAGATGATCACCGCAAAACTAAATACGGGTTCATGGGCAAAGGGGACTTATCTCGTAAGGATCAATAACGGCAGACAGACGACAACACGGAAGATCGTCAAGGTTGAATAACCGTATCGCGGTTGATAAGGATCGGCGGGGTCTCAATGGTGTTGCTTTTGTTGAGATCGATCCCGGTCGTAAATGTAAACACTGAATTTTATCGTGTCAAATTTTGAAAGGGGGTTGTACAGGAACAATGTGTCCTGGAAAATCCCTTTTATGGCAAGGTTTCCTGTTGGTGGCGTAAGGATCGGAAAACGGCTGTTAAATGTTAGTGTATCATACTCCTGTGTTTCATTGTTCCAGAAGACAAGCGGCACCTTTACGAACTCCCCGTTGCGCATTTCGTAATAGTCAATGATGAGATTGTAGTAATAAGGACTTCCATAATTAAACGGCGGCAATGTGTCGTTTTTTGCCAGCCCGAGGTTGCCATCGCCATCCTGGTATGAAAATATCAGCACCCCCCTTTCGGTAATTCCCGTTTCCATGTTGTTTTCCAGTAAAAATCCCTGGTAAGCTATTTCGGGAATAACCGGAAAATCCTCAAATTTCCGGCAGGATGCCATGAAAGCAAAAAAAATCAGCATAAAGAGTAATATGACTACTGTATGTCTTTTCATTCGTTCTGTCTTGTGACGGTCTTTATTTTAAACGAGATTGCAAAAGTATTATTTTAGCCAAAATATAACCAAAAGCATGCCGCATTCGGATTTTTTAAAAAAACGGATTTTCGAAATCAGCTCGCCTGAAGAGTTTAACGAAGTTGCATTGCAAATATTTCATTTTCAATATGAAAACAATCCCGTTTATCGGAAGTTTGCAGACAATCTTCCTGTGAACATCAGCGATATCAGCCATTTTTCTCAAATTCCGTTTTTACCGGTTGAATTTTTCAAAGATCACAAAGTGATGAGCGGAGAATTCGAACCGGATATTGTTTTTACGAGCAGCGGCACAACAGGTTCCGGTACCAGCAGACATTTTGTCAAAGACAGATCGTTGTATGAAGCCGATTTTTTCAAAACCTTTGAATTTTTTTTCGGGAAACCACAGGACTGTATTATGCTGGCATTGTTGCCTTCTTACCTTGAACGCAAAGGCTCTTCGCTGGTGTATATGGCGGAAAAACTGATTGCAAGGAGCAAACATCCCGAAAGCGGATTTTACCTGCATGATTACAAAAAGCTGGCAAACACATTGAAAAAATTACGAAACAG
>JAADID010000273.1 GCA_013151505.1 Chlorobiota bacterium
CACGGAAAGCGAACTGAAAATGCTCCGGGTAATAAAAAAACTGAAAGAGGAATCCCCACTGACCATCAAAGCCACCTTCCTCGGCGCCCACTCCATCCCGATGGAATACCGGAACAACCGGGAAGCTTATGTTGACATAGTAATCAATGAAATGTTACCGTTGGTTGCTGAAGAAGGGCTGGCCGATTACATTGATGTTTTTTGCGATAAAGGTTTCTTTTCGGTAGAAGATACGGAAAGGATACTGGAATCCGGATTAAAATACGGATTGCGGGGAAAGATCCATGCCAATGAGCTGGATTTTTCGGGCGGAATCCAGGCCGGTGTAAAATTCAATGCTCTTTCGGTAGATCATCTGGAATATACGGGAGATGCTGAAATCGAAGCATTGCTGAATTCGGAAACAATGCCTACCCTATTGCCGGGCGCCGCATTTTTCCTGAACATGCCTTATGCTCCCGCCCGGAAAATGATTGATGCGGGACTGCCGGTGGCGCTGGCCAGCGATTTTAATCCCGGGTCATCACCCTCGGGAAATATGCAGCTAATTCTTTCCATGGCTTCCATCCTTTATAAAATGCTTCCCGAGGAAGCCATTACGGCTACAACCATTAACTCGGCTTATGCCATGGGAATCAGTGACATGCTGGGAAGCATTGCCGTTGGGAAAAAAGCCAATGTTTTTATCACGCGTTCCATACCCACTTACGAATATATGCCTTATTATTACGGCACCAACAAAGTGGAAACGGTGATCCTGAACGGAGAGATCGTTAAGGTTAACTAAAACAATTATTTTCAGGAATCAACATATTTGTAGATAAGATCCAGGTCAACCGGATACTCACCGGGAACAACCAACATTTTATCAAGGACTTCCTGTTGTTCACGATAAAGGACGTGGCTTTTCCAAATGTGTTCAATATACCACTCGGGCTCTTTTCCCCAGCGAAGGTCTTTGTTTTTCCGTTCCAGAAACGTTTCCTTTTTTAAAGTGAAATAGATCATTTTATCGAACAATTCGACAAACCGTTCCTTGTGAAAAACAAATATTCCTTCTGCTATGACAATATCAAAATCTTTGGCTTCTTTGACTATCGCCCTGAAAAACCGGTCAAAATCCATTGACTTCGGAACTTCCCAGTCGATGTGACCTTTTATTCTGGGTATTTTATCATGCGGAATAGTATAATTATCCTGACACAGAATACTAACCGTTTTGTCGTTACGATAATAATCCTTGATTTTTTGGGCAATCCAACTCTTGCCCCCCGTACTTATTCCCCCAATTCCGATAATCATACGCGGTCACCATGATTAGTTTACAAATGTTCAAAAAAATAATTCAAAAACCAAACTATTTCAAGCTGTTTTTGTCATTAGGACTCATAAGTAAATGACAATTTTGGGTTAACCAACTACAACAAACCACATTTTGAAAATTCTTAATTCTGTTATTGCTTGTTTTCGGCGGAATTTTTTAACCCCTAATTCCCAAACGACATTTTGTCACCTTTTTCGAATCGTCGGATTTTTTTCGGTTTAAAGATTACTGTTTACAGTTTGATACTTGATTTTCAAAAAAATCATAACAAATCTGCGTCAATAAACAGCCGGTAGCCTTCAGTCGGCAAAGACAAGTAACTAACAACTGTTGCACCAATTGCAACCACTGCACTAACTGCAACTTCACTAATCAAAAAAAATCCATCGCCAAAACCTAACAGGCCCCAACAAGTGGTTCACCCTTTCACCCATTCACCTTTTCACCTTTTCACCCATCCATCCTTCCATTCCATACCCCCTATTCCCCTTATACCTTTACTCCCTTATACTCTCCGTTCTCCCCCCTGGCACATCATTTGATAAACCCCTTTGAAACAAAAAAGAAAAGATTTATGACAATGGAAAAAGGAACAATTGACATCAAAACGGAAAACATATTTCCGATCATAAAAAAGTTTTTATATTCAGATCACGAGATATTTTTAAGAGAGTTGATCTCCAATGCAGTAGATGCCACACAAAAGCTGAAAACACTGGCATCGTCAGGTCATTTCAAAGGTGAACTGGGCGACCTGACCATCCAGGTGGAGGTTGATAAGAAGAATAAGACACTGACTGTCCGCGACCGCGGGATCGGTATGACAGCCGATGAAGTGAAAAAATATATCAACCAGATCGCACTGTCGAGCGCCGAAGAGTTTGTGAAAAAATTCAAAACCAAAACCGAAGCCGAAAAGAATGCCATCATCGGGCATTTCGGGCTGGGTTTCTATTCCTCTTTCATGGTCTCCGAAAAGGTGGAGATAAAAACCAAAACTTACAAAAAAGGCGGCGCCACAAAAGCCGTTCGCTGGGAATGTGACGGAAGTCCGGAATTCATTCTCGAGGAAATTGACAAAAAAGACCGGGGAACGGAAGTCATTTTGCATATTGATGATGAGAACAAGGAATTCCTTGAAGATTACAAAATCAGGGAACTGCTCAATAAATACTGTAAATTCCTCCCCGTACCCATCCAATTCGGATGGAAAACCGAAGAGCAACCCGTCGAAGGAGAAAAGGACAAAGACGGAAAGCCCAAAACCAAAGAGGTAAAGGTGCCTGATATCATCAACAACACCAATCCTTTATGGAAAGTCAAACCGTCGGAAGCCAAAGACGAAGATTACAAGGAATTTTACAGGGAACTGTACCCGCTCTCGTTTGAAGAACCACTGTTCCATATTCATCTGAATGTGGATTATCCGTTCA
The DNA here is from genome assembly GCA_013151505.1 of Chlorobiota bacterium. GTDB lineage: Bacteria > Bacteroidota > Bacteroidia > Bacteroidales > F082 > JAADID01. The sequence goes on from JAADID010000273.1 coordinate 2,758, forward strand.
ACCTCACGGGGATACTCTATTTCCCGAAAGTCAGAAGGGATTATGAGTTGCAGAAAAACAAAATCCAGTTGTACTGCAATCAGGTGTTCGTGACCGATTCGGTGGAAGGCATCGTCCCGGAATTCCTAACCCTGCTTCACGGCGTAATTGATTCGCCGGACATCCCGCTGAACGTGAGCCGTTCTTTCCTGCAAAACGACCAGAATGTCAGGAAGATCTCCGGATACATCACACGTAAGGTGGCTGAAAAACTGGCAGAGATCTTTAAAAACGACCGGAAAACTTTTGAAGAAAAATGGGATGACATCAAAATATTCATCGAATACGGAATGATCTCCGAGCCGAAGTTTTATGAAAAAGCAGAAAAGTTTGCCTTATTTAAAAATACGGACGGCAAATATTTCACCTTTGAGGAATACAAAAAACACATCGAAAAAACCCAGACAGATAAGGATAAAAAGCTGATCTACCTGTATGCCACCAACGTGGAAGAACAATACAGCTACATCGAAGCAGCCAAAGAACGCGGATACGATGTGCTTTTGATGGACGGCGTGTTAGACAGTCATTTTATCAACCACCTGGAACAGAAATTCGAGAATGCCCATTTCGCCAGGGTGGATTCTGATACCATTGATAAACTGATCAAGAAAGAAGAGGAAACACCATCAAAGCTGGATGATAAACAAAAAGAACAATTGAAAGCCGTTTTTGAAAGGAACATCAACAAAGAGCAATTTAAGGTGGAGTTTGAGAACCAAAGCGAAACCGATATGCCGGTAACCATAACTCAGAACGAGTTCATGCGGCGTATGAAAGACATGGAAGCCATCGGCGGAGGAGGTATGATGATGGGCGCCGGCAATCTGCCCGACATGTTTGATCTTGTGGTGAACACAAACAATCCATTGATTGGCAAACTGTTGATTGAGCCGGATGAGAAAAAACAGGATCAGATGGTCAAACAGCTTTACGATCTTGCGCGACTTTCAAAAGGTCTGCTCAAAGGAAAAGAGCTGAGCGAATTTGTGAAAAGGAGTGTGAATATTATTGAATAAAAAAAACGGATTTTTCCATCCGTCGTGAGCAAAACCCCGTCAATACACCCGGACAGGCATACGCCGGATGATGGATGCCAAGGGATAAATCGGGCGGCTTGTGTTTCACAGTGTCCCGTTCGGGATGCTTTTCCTGTCCTAAGGAACAGACGAAGCATAAAGCCCATGACTTTAGTCCCGGGCGGTATTTCACACGTAGTTCCTGTCCAACTCGTGCTGTTGTTATTATCATTACCAAACCAACAATTATTGTTTAGGTTATTGAACCCCACACGTGCGGGGTTCCTGTGATCCTCTCTGTTTTCCCCGCACTTCGTACGGGGCTATTCATATTCAATCACTTCGTGATTTTTCTTTTAATCTATTTGATCTCCTTACTGAACAGCGTTAAATAACATTCGTTGTTCCTGCTCCCCTCCCCGGAGGGGCCGGAGGTGGGTAAAAATGCGGTAATATCCAAAACCTGTGATATCAGGATTATATTTTGCGTCCATTGCGCAAACACTGCGCACTTTGCGGTTAAACTAGCCCACATACCGGGTCAGACATATCGAAAAAAACCATAAATTCGCAAAACAATAAAAAAACAAAAACAATGAAAAAAAGTTGGATTATTATCGGCGTCCTTGTTATTTTGGCCATCATTCTTTATGGTTGGTTTAAAGGCTCTTACAATACAATGGTCACAATGGATGAAGCGGTAAAAAGCCAGTGGGCACAGGTTGAAAATGTTTACCAGCGACGGGCAGACCTTATTCCCAACCTGGTCAACACGGTGAAAGGGTATGCAACACATGAAAAGGAGACCCTGGAAGGTGTTATCGAAGCCCGTTCCAAAGCTACTTCGGTAAACATAGATGCCAATAATCTGAATCCGCAGACCTTCGCTGCTTTCCAACAGGCACAGGAAGGGTTGACGCAGGCCCTTTCAAGACTTATGGTCGTTGTTGAAAGATACCCCGACCTGAAAGCCAACCAGAATTTCCTGGAATTACAGGCTCAACTGGAAGGCACGGAAAACCGCATCGCCGTTGAACGGAAAAAATTTAACGAAGTAACGCAGCAGTACAACACTTATATCAAACTCTTCCCGAAGAACATGCTGGCAGGTATGTTCGGGTTTCAGCAAAAGCCTTATTTCAAGGCCGTTGAAGGTGCAGAAAAAGTACCGGAAGTTAAATTCTAAATACCACCACTATGGAAAAGTCCGCAAAAAATTTCTTCACCAAGGAAGAAAAGCAGGCCATCGAGGATGCCATTCACCAGGCAGAGTTAAACACGTCGGGTGAGATCAGGGTACATATCGAAAACAAATTCAAGGGGGATGTGCTCGACAGGGCAGCTTTTATTTTTGATAAACTGGGGATGAAAAAAACGGAATTGCGGAATGGCGTACTTTTTTACCTCGCCATTAAAAACAGGAAATTTGCCATTATCGGCGACAGCGGAATCAACGCCGTTGTTCCCGAAAACTTCTGGGAAAACATAAAAGAACTCCTGGCCGAACACTTCAAAGAAGGGAAATTTGCAGAAGGCCTGTCCAAAGGCATTATCGAAGCAGGTAAAATCCTGAAAAAACACTTTCCGCACAAGAGCGATGATGTAAATGAATTATCCGATGAAATTTCTTTCGGCTAAAAAATCAGAAAAATGACTACTAAACTGAAATATTTTCTTGTTCCTTTAATATTTATACTGGCTTTGTCAGTAACAAAGGCACAGGATATCCCCCCGCGCCCACAGCCACCCCGGTTGGTCAACGATTTGGCAGACATCCTTTCGCCGCAACAGGAACAATCGCTTGAAAACAAGCTTGTCCGTTTTAATGACACTACTTCAAACCAGATCACCATTGTCACCGTCAATTCGCTGGAAGGTTACGATCCGGCCATGTTTGCTTATGAAATCGGTGAAAAATGGAAAGTCGGGCAAAAAAAATTCGATAACGGTGTAGTGGTTCTCGTAAAACCCAAACGCGGAAACAGCGACAGGGGAAGGACATACATTGCCGTGGGTTATGGCCTGGAACCGGCCATTCCCGATGCCATTTCCAAAAGGATCGTTGAAAATGAAATGATCCCCGAATTTAAAAAAGGAAATTATTACGCCGGACTGAATAAAGCCACCAATGTACTAATGCAGCTTGCATCCGGCGAAATATCAGCCAAAGGATATGCCAAAAAGACCCGATCAAAAGGTAATTATACTTTTATTCCCTTCCTCGTTATTCTCATTATCATCATCCTGATGAAAATATTTGGTAACCGTTCTTCCGGCATGGGCCGCAGGGGAGGTGGAGGTTTATGGACGGGGCTCTGGCTGGGCAGTATGATGGGCGGCTCTCATTCGGGAAGCTGGGGCGGATTCAGCGGCGGAGGATCCGGCTTTGGCGGCGGCGGTGGTTTCGGCGGTTTCGGCGGCGGCAGCTTCGGCGGTGGCGGCGCCGGAGGAAGCTGGTAATTACAACCACACAAAAATATAGATCACAGGTATTTTCTAACCGTTACCCTGTTTAGTAATAGGGTAATGCCGGTTTCCCTCACTTATTTACAAAAAACGATCAGGATAACTTTTTATATATCTAAAAAATATCATATTTAAACTCCTAATTCACAACACATTTTAAAGTTGTCAAAAAAATAATCCCTCATATTAAGAGATATATACAAAGATTTAGCCTATTTTTAACCCCCAAAAAAATTCCAAAAAACAATAATCTGTAAGATAATAATTATATTATGATCATAAAAGGTTTTGTATTAATAAACCCCTTGAATAAGAGAGGTTTGATTGTATTTTCTCTTTTTATTATCTCCTTGTTATTTTCATATTCCACCCATGCGCAAACTGCCGAAGCTGAAAAGAATTTTGTTCAGTGTAAAGCTTGTCATACCATTGGAGGCGGAAAGCTCGTGGGCCCTGACCTGAAGGGGGTAACCGAAAGAAGAGATGAAGCCTGGCTAATAAAATTCATTCAAAACTCCCAGGCGCTCGTTCAGGCAGGTGACCCGGTCGCGGTAAAAGTTTTTGAGGAAAACTTCAAGATTCCCATGCCGCCGCATAATCTGACGGACGACCAGGTAAAAGATATCCTCCTTTATATTAAAAACGGGGGGAAAATCGCCGGTACAAGTGTCGCTGCCGAAGAAAAGACAGGCACAGAAGCCGATCAGGTTAGCCAGCAGGAACTGCAACCTGAAAAAGAAGAGATTCTTGCTGAAATAAAAATGAAGGAAGCCCGCCGGATGACTACCACCTTTGTGGTCATGATCATCCTGATTGTGATCAGCCTCACAGACCTTTTCCTTACCAGGATCATCAAACAAAAATGGATTCATACCATCATCATCCTGATCGCTCTGTCCATCATTTCGGAAGTTGTTTTCATCGAATCTGCAGCCCTTGGGCGGCAACAGTATTATCAGCCCACACAACCTGTCTGGTTTTCTCACAAAGTACATGCCGGCCAAAATCGTATTGATTGTATGTATTGTCATTTTACTGCCGACAAGAGCATGCATGCCGGTATCCCACCCGTTCAGGTTTGTATGAACTGCCACCATGTGGTTAAAAAAGGAAAGAGGACCGGTGAAAAAGAAATAAAAAAGGTTACGGATGCATACGCCAACGGTACCCCCATCCAGTGGGTCAAAGTTCACAACCTGCCCGATCATGTGTATTTTAACCATGAACAACATGTAAAAATCGGAAAGGTGGATTGCACGGAATGCCACGGACAGGTCAAAAAAATGGATGAGATCATCCAGGTCAACTCGCTGGGCATGGGATGGTGTATTGATTGTCACCGTACAAGGCAGATTGACTTAAACAACAAGTTTTATGATCAATACACCCGACTTCACGAAAAAATCAAAAATGGCGAAATTGCCAATCCCACCGTCATTAATGTCGGTGGCGAAGAATGTGCAAAATGTCATTATTAATTAACTGTTTGTAAATCATTATTCCATTTCGATCATATTATGGAAAAACAATATTGGCAAAGTCTTGAAGAGTACAAAAAGGTAAAAAATCAGTCGCTTCGTGAAAACGGGGAATCTTTACCCGAGTTTTCCATCGAAGGGCTTGATGAATCTGAGATCAAAGGCAAATCGAGCCGCAGGGATTTTTTAAAGATGCTGGGGTTTTCGGTAGGAACGGTAGCCCTTGTTTCCAGTTGTCAGATGCCGGTGAGGAAAGCCATTCCTTTTTTAAACCAGCCTGAAGATCTGATTCCCGGTGTTCCGAATTTTTACGCATCTACATTTTTTGACGGAATTGATTATTGCAGCATACTGGTCAAAACCCGCGAAGGACGACCGATAAAAATAGAGGGCAATGAAATGTCGCCTTTGACTAAAGGCGGCACACATGCACGCACGCAGGCATCGGTGCTTAACCTCTATGATGATGCCCGCCTGCGTAATCCGAGAAAAGTGGAAGTTGACTCCGACTGGGAAACCGTTGACAAGGATATCATGAACAAGCTGGAAGAGTTTTCAAAAAAGAATGAAAAAATAGTCCTGCTCACCTCTACCATCATCAGCCCGGCAACCCGGAAACTGATCAATGAATTCCTTGGAAAATATCCCAATATGGAATGGATTCAGCGCGATGCCATAAGCTATTCTTCCATTCGCCATGCACATAAGCTGAATTTCGGCAGAAATGTTATCCCTTTTTACCGGTTTGACAAAGCGGATGTTATCGTCAGCTTCAACGCCGATTTCCTCGGTAACTGGCTCCTGCCTGTCGCTTTCACCAAACAGTTTGTTTCCAACAGGCATTTGATGAAAGGCAAAACTAAAATGTCAAGGTTGTATCAGTACGAAAGCTGTTTTTCATTAACCGGTACCAATGCCGACTACCGGTATGGGATCAGGCCATCGGAAGAATCGGCAGTTCTATTAAACCTGTATAACGAGATTGCAAAAGCTACCGGTAAACCCACCTATTATGCCCCGCCTGTCAGCATCGAGATAAAAAAGGCCGCCAGCGACCTTCTTGCCGCCAAAGGCAGATCGCTGGTTGTTTCGGGAACCAACAACGAACGTATTCAGCTTATTGTAAATGCAATCAATCAGGCGCTGGACAACTATGGAAAAACCCTTGACCTCGATCATCCCATTAACCTGAAACAAGGTGACGAATCACAGATGTCAGAATTGGTGGATGAAATGAAAAAAGGGCTGGTTCAGGGGATAATGATTTATAATGTGAACCCGGCTTATGATTATCCTGATAAAGAAGCTTTTATCGAAGGATTAAGGAAAGTGCACCTTAAAATATCATTTGCCGAAACACTGGATGAGACTGCCATTTTGTGCAACTATGTCTGTACGTCTCATAATTATCTTGAATCATGGGACGATGCCGAACCCATTAAAGGAACTTACAGTTTCCAGCAACCGGCAATCAGGCCCATCTTCAATACCCGGCAGTTCCAGGATAACCTGATCAAGTGGGCAAACCTCGGAAGTGACTATTCCAAATATCTTGAAAATTTCTGGAAGGATAAAATTGAAAAAGAATATGCGGAACCGGTTAATTTCAGCCGGTTCTGGACCAAGTTAAAACAGGATGGTGTTTTGCAGCTTGACGGGAAATCTTCCGGTAAACCGGATTTCACTCCAAAGGAGCTGTCGGCTGAAACCCCGCTGAAAAAAGGCCTTGAAGTCGCGCTTTATGAAAAAATATCTATCGGAACAGGAAAATATACCAACAACCCCTGGTTGCTAGAATTGCCCGACCCGATAACCACAGCCACGTGGGACAACTATGTATGTGTTCCGGTCAGTTATGCCAAAGAACATAATCTGAACAAAGAAGATGTTGTGATGATCAACGGTAATCTGGAATTACCGGTCATCGTTCAGCCCGGACAACCCGAAGGTACGGTATCCATTGCGCTGGGATACGGGCGCACCGCTGCAGGTAAAGCAGGTAACAATGTGGGCACAAATGTTTACCCGCTGATGAATACAAGCAACGGTCGTTGCAATGTTTCGGGAACACCGGTAACCATCGAGAAGATTGAAGGCAAAACTTATGAGCTTGCCCTCACCCAGATGCATCATACTATGGAGGGGCGGCCTATATTCAGGGAAACCACCCTCAGGGAATACATCAAGGATCCCTCATCCGGTAATAAACAACACAGAATAGACGAGGCGAAAAATGTTACACTTTATTCGATGGCGAATTTTGACGGCATTCAATGGGGACTAACCGTTGACCTGAACAGTTGTACGGGTTGTGCAAACTGTGTCATCGCCTGTCAGAGCGAAAACAACATTCCCGTCATTGGAAAAGACCAGGTTCGCCGCCGCCGGATCATGCACTGGATGCGTATTGACCGTTACTATTCGGATGAACCGGAAAATCCGGATGTCTATCACATGCCGATCATGTGTCAGCAATGCGATAATGCACCTTGCGAGAATGTTTGCCCTGTAGCCGCCGTAACGCACAGTAGTGAAGGGCTGAACCAGACAACTTACAACCGGTGTATCGGCACCCGGTATTGTATAAACAACTGCCCGTATCGTGTCAGGCGTTTCAACTGGTACGAATATGTGAACAACAACGAGTACGACTACAACATGAACAGCGAACTGGGTAAATTGGTGCTGAATCCCGATGTGACCGTTCGTCAACGCGGTGTCGTTGAAAAATGTTCTTATTGTGTTCAAAGGTTGCAGGCAGGCAAATTACAGGCAAAAGCCGAAGACCGTGAAATAATTGACGGGGAAATCCAGACAGCCTGTTCACAAAGCTGTCCGGCAGACGCCATCCGGTTTGGGAACCTTTTGCAGAAAGGAAGCAAAGTCAGCGAGGTCAACAAAGAAGAACGCATGTATTATTTACTGGAAGAGTTGCACACGTTACCTTCGACAAGTTATTTAACAAAAGTAAGAAACAGAGAATCCTGATAATAAATCATTTAAGACAAAAATAAGCAACAATGTATAACACCAATGTCAGAGGAATTTTAATTCAGGGTAATAAAACCTATAGCGATGTTACCCGTGATATCCTGAA
>JAADID010000067.1 GCA_013151505.1 Chlorobiota bacterium
CTGCTTTTTCCGCCATTGTTTTCACTTGTCTGATCTTTTCAAGAGTATGGGGAATGAAAGCCTGTCCACCGAATCCAGGATTTACCGACATGACAAGAATAAGATCCACGTCCCTGATAATATCTTCGATGGTGGATACCGGAGTTGCCGGATTCAATGAAACACCCGCTTTCATGCCTGCTCCGTGTATTTGCTGAATGATGCGGTGAAGATGATGACAAACTTCCTGATGTACCGTTAAAATACTTGCTCCGGCACGCGCATAATCCTCCACGTACCGGTCGGGATTGGCGATCATCAGGTGAACATCCAGCGGGATGTTTGTCATGCGTTTCATGGCCGCCACCATGTTGGGCCCAAATGTCAGATTGGGTACAAAATGGCCGTCCATTACATCAATATGGATAAGGTCAGCGCCATTTCCGGCCACCAGATTTACCTGCTCTTCAAGCTTCAGCAAATCTGCGGATAAAATGGACGGTGCAATAGAAATTTTTTGTTCCATTTTTCTCTGTTTATCATGTTAAGTCAAAATGGCATTTTATTTTTTCCAGGAGCTTTTCAGGAGTAAAGCCGAAAACATCTTTCAATACTTCAGCCGGCGCCGATGCACCGAAATGGTCCAGTCCGTAAGTCAAACCTTCGGGTCCTGCATATTTTTCCCAGCCATAAGTAGTTCCGGCTTCTATGGTTACCCGTTTTTTAACTTCCGGCGGGATCACTTTCCGTCGGTATTCTTCAGGTTGTTCTTCAAACAGCTCACGCGACGGCATGCTTACAACCCTGACTTCGTACCCCTTCAGGAGCTTTGCAACATCGAGTGCCAGGTGCACTTCCGAGCCGGTAGCAATCAGGATGATATCCGGGGTAATGTTCTCATCACCTGACAGAATGTATGCTCCTTTTTTTACGTTTCCGGCGGAAGGATAAGCCGACCTGTCAATGACGGGAACATTCTGACGTGTAAGGACAAGTGCCGAAGGACGTTCTTTTTCATTTAAAGCGAACTTATAGGCTTCCGCCGTTTCGTTTGCATCGGCAGGACGGAATACCAGTAATCCGGGAATGATCCGCAGAGCGGCGATGTGCTCAATGGGTTGATGCGTAGGTCCGTCTTCACCGACATAAAACGAATCGTGGGTAAAAATATGCAATACCCGCAAATTCTGCAGGGCAGTCAGTCGCATTGCTGCCTTTTCATAATCGGAAAATACCAGAAAAGTAGCGCCGAATGGAATGATACCACCATGCAACGCCATCCCGTTCAGGATAGCTCCCATGGGAAACTCCCTGACGCCAAAGGGAAGGTTTCTGCCTTTCCGGTGGTCTTTTGTAAAATCTTTTGCCCGTTTTGCAAAATCAGCCGTGGCATTGGAGGGTTCCAGGTCTGCCGAACCACCGGCAAAAAAAGCAAGCTGCCCGGCCAGCGCTTCCAGTATTTTTCCTGATGCCGCCCTTGTTGCCATCGGCTTATCCGGTGAAAACAAGGGTAATTCTAAGTTCCCGGTATCCGGATTGGTGGCGCTTTGCCAGAGCTTGTCAAAATCAGCATTCTGTAAAAGTTTTATTTCCAGTTGCCTGTTCCAGCCGGTTACCTGTGCTCGCATTTCATCAAATCTTTCTGAAAAGTTCCGGATCACATCTTCCGGCAGGTAAAATTCTTCGTCAGGCGGCAAGCCCAGTTTTATTTTACTGTTCCTGATCTCTTCGGGTGACAAAGGCGAGCCATGCGTTGACGGACTTCCCTCTTTGGTTGCGCTCCCTTTTGCCATCGTGGTCTTGCCGATGATCAATGTAGGCTGGGATGTGTTTTCCCTTGCCAGGACGATGGCTTTCCGTATTTCGCCGTGATTATGCCCGTTGATCCTGATAACCTGCCAGCCAAACGATTGAAAAAGCTTTTCAAAATCCGTATTGTCAGCCCGGTTTACTGTTCCGGAAATCTGAACGGCGTTTCTGTCATAATACAGTATCAGCTTATTTAATCCGAAATGCCCGGCAATGGCTGCACTGCCCAGTGCCACAGGCTCCTGCAGGTCACCGTCCCCCGCCAGCACATAAGTATAGTGGTCAACAATATCGGAACCGAGGTGAGCGGCAAGCATGGCTTCGGCAACGGCCATTCCGACAGCCATGCCTACCCCCTGCCCCAACGGGCCTGTGGTGGCTTCCACGCCCGGAGTTAACGTATGCTCGGGGTGTCCCGGTGTCAGACTCCCGTACTGCCTGAATTGTTGTAGCTGTTCAGCCGGCAAATATCCCTGTAACACCAGCAATGAATACAACAACATTGTCTCGTGGCCGGCAGATAAAATGAAGCGGTCGCGGTTGAACCAACCCGGATCTTCGGGATCAAATTTTAAAAAATCTTTAAAAAGGACGAAAGCAAAGTCGGCCGAGGACATGGCGCCACCGGGATGGCCTGAATTGGCCTTTCGGGTGCCGTCCATGATCAACCCCCTGATCACGGAAACCGACTTTTCATCTAAAACGTTGTTCTTCATTTGGATTGTAAAATTATTTTTTATTCGACGTAAAACCAAAAGATTCAAATGTTTTCGACCAGCCGGATCAAATTGCCGATGTCATCATCAAATTCTCCGGCATATTCTTCCGGAAAATCACCAAACCCTTTCAGTCGCCTTGAAGTTGTATCATTCAGTATCTCCCATATTTTTGCTTTACGCGCTGAAACATATTGAGACTGCACGATCTCATGCTTTGCAAGCTGATACTTCTCCGCCATTTTTGCAAGCGATACCCTGATCTCTTTCAAGGCATCCACGACGGATTTCTTTTTTTCCTCCGGAATATCTTTGGTGAGTTTCATCATGATCCCGTCATCAGTACGTTCAAGTGCCGATTCGATCTCATCCGTCAACTGTTCGATAAGATAGATTGATGATGAAACCGATCGTTTATGATTGGATGACAAATTAATCTTTTTCATTTTCTTTTTTTAACGGTCGTTTGTCAGGGAAAAACCAAAATCCCTGCCCTTATTTATCGCAGGCACTCCGTATTTCATCCAGGACGGTTCTGGTGCCCCTTTCAGATAAAAATCAAAAAACTGCTGCATTCTCCTGGTCAGGTCTTCCATGTCGGCACGCCTCGAAAGATTATGCGGCGCCTTGTTGTAAACCAGCATCCAGACCGGTTTATTGAGCCGGCGCAGGGCTACAAAAAATTCAATTCCCTGATACCACGGCACCGCCCCGTCATTGTCGTTATGCATAATCAGCAAAGGGGTTTCAATGCGGTCGGCAAAAAACACAGGCGAGTTCAGGATGTAAAGCGGTAATTTTTCCCAGAGTGTGCCGCCGATGCGGCTTTGAGAATCTTCGTACTGGAAAGCCCTGCTTAACCCTGATCCCCAGCGAATGCCACCGTAAGCGCTGGTCATGTTGCTGACAGGTGCTCCTGCCATGGCGGCTCTGAACATATTGGTTTGCGTTACAACATAAGCCGTCTCGTACCCTCCCCAGCTCTGTCCCTGGATACCGAGCCGGCTGCGGTCAATAAAAGGAAACCTGTCGCACATTGACTGTGTCCCGCTGATGATATAATTGAAAGCGCTGGGGCCGGGATAGCCGGTTTTGTATTTTATATCGGGGACGAAGATCAGGTAACCGTTGCTGGCGTAATAAGTCCAGTTGATCACCGAGCGGATGGGTTTGGGAACGTAATAACGGTTCAACCTTTGCGAACTCCTTTCATAAAAATATACCAGCATGGGATATTTTTCGGAAGGATCAAAATTTTCGGGTTTGATGAAAATCCCCTGAACCGAATCGCCGTCAAACGAAACCCATTCAACCAAGTCCGTCGTGCCCCAGATATATTTGCTCTGCTGCGGATTGGCGTCAGAAATTTTTATCGCATCCCGAAACTTCGGGTCACTCGTGTAAAGATCAGGGAAATCAACAAATGATTCTTTTCTCCAGATCAGGCGGTCCGCCTTTTTCGCCTTCACCGGCCGGCTAAACCATGCCTTGTCCATGACCAGTTGTTTCAGATCATTATTTTTGAGGTTTAAACTGTAGAATCCGGCATCTTTGTTTTTGTCATTGAAAGCAGACAAAAGCATAATATCCGGGAGGTTCTTTTCATCCGGATCAAGTTTGGAATACCTGAAACGGATCTTCATTTTCCGCCCGGCGCCTTTTGTAATATTTTCAGGTTCATTTTTTCCGGAAGGGTCAATTTTCCACAGGTCGTACATATCGTAGATCACCAGTTTTTCGTCTTTGGTCCAACCTGCCAGTCCATACGGATGCGCTTGGTTTGGAACATCATTCCATTCATTAAAGAAATTGACCCCTTGTGATTTTGTCACATTTTTGCTTGTTCCCGAAGCGATGGAATAAACGTTCCATGAACTGTCTGCGATATTGTACCAGGCTACATAGTTTTGTTGTGGTGAAAGACTTGTCAGGGATGCGGCTTTCCGGAGTATCATTTTTCTTTCACCCGTCTTCCGGTTTACCAGATAAATATCTTTGTAGCGGCTTGCATCCCACGAGATCATTTTCCGGTAAGGCTTATCATCGTACCCCAACGAATACTTTCCTTCCGCTTTTGAGTCTGTTTTTACGACTTCCATATCGGGGCCGGCCAGTTGAACCAGCTTTTTATCTTTCGGAAAATAAACAGCCGCGTAACTTCTTTTCTTTTCCCTGTCAAGCTGTTTCAGTTGCTGGGGCTGCAACAAATCATCATGCCATGTCCAGATGTCCAGGCTCACTTTTTCATCCCCGGTGAGGGTGTCTTTGGGTTCGGGAACCGGGCGGGGCCGGGTACCGAAATAAAGCTCGTCGCCCTTTTTATTAAAGAAGATTTTTCCGTCTTTACTCACCGACCATCCATCCTGTAAACGACTATTGTCCTCGCCCGAAACAGAAACCAGGTTTTGTTTGTCAATGTTGAAATAATACAATGTAAAAGCTTTTGTTTTCGCAGTATCTGCCGAGTAGGTAAAGGCAAGCTGTGCCCCCGATTCATCGAGTGAGATATTTTCGGAATATCCTTCTTTTCGAAGGACGGGAATCAGTTTTTGTTTTTTGGTGTCATAAACCTGAACAAAAACCGAATCAATCGAATCTCCCCTGGCGATGATCATGGCACAGGCACGGCCGTTTTTCGAAAAATCAAAATGCGTCACGCCTTCGAACCGAACCGAATCGCCCGCGACAGGACTAAAAACCAGCAATTCATAATTCTTCTTTTTCTTTTTATTCTTCTTATTCTTCTTTGCTCTTTTTACTTTTGTGGTATCGTTAGCCTGTTTTTTCGGCTTTGGTTTTTCCAGCATAAATGCAAGCCAGGACGATTCTTTTTCAGGAACCATTATTTTTTTCAGACGCGGGAATTTTATGATCTTTTTATCCGTGATGATCATAATGCCGAGGGAGTCTTTGGGTAATTTATCTTTTTTCACCTTTTTCAGTTTGGCTTTCCTCACCGTATCAAATTGCGGTTTGATCCTGAAAACCAACACATCCGCGCCGGGTGTGATGGCTGCTTTTGAACCTCTCGGAATGGTATCGTATTTACGGTTGTCCACAGAAAAAAGGATGAGATTACCGTCTCCTTTCTGGGGATTGATCTCAAAAGCAATCCTGCTTCCGTCATTGCAGATTACCGGATTTTTCAAGTCTTTCCAGCTATCATAAACCGAATGATCAAGGGGTATTTTTTCCTGTGAAACGGCAAAAAAAGAACTGTGAATGATAATAATAATGGAAAAAAAAGCGATGATTCCGGCTGGCTTCATAAACAAAAAACTTTTTAAAAATAAAAGGCCAAATATACCTTAAAATTAACTATATGTTAAGAATCCTTTAAATTGATGAATTCTGTAGAAATACGATATCTTTGCAAATAAATTGGAAACAAACTTTTTTTTGTAACACCTGCATAATGAGTTATATACATTTCGACAAAACCCAATTGATCAATCTTGAATTTTCGCTTGAAAGAGAGATGCTTCGTACAAACAGGGCTGGAAGCTATTCAAGCTCCACGATTATTTTTACCAACACACGCAAGTACCACGGACTTCTCGTTGTGAGGCAACCATTGATTGATGATAACAACCATGTATTGCTTTCCACACTTGACGAAACACTCATTGAAAACGACTATGAATTTCATCTCAGTATGCGTATGTATCCCGGTGGCGTTTACGATCCCAAAGGACACAAATACCTGCGTTCATTCGATTCGGAACCTAACCCGAAAATTGTTTACCGGGTCGGAAATATCGTTTTTTCAAAAGAATACATTTATGCGGATAAGGAAGACCGGATCATGATCAGATATACACTGATTGATTCCCAACAGGATGTGACTTTACGGATCAAACCGTTCCTGGCCTATCGTAACGTGCACAGTCTGGTGAAAGCCAATGTGGATGTTAATAAAAAATACACGGAAATTAAAAACGGAGCCCAGTGGCAAATGTACAGGGGATATGAAAAAGTGTCCCTTCAGTTTTCAAAAAGCGTGAATTATACCCACGTTCCCGACTGGTATTATAATATCCAGTATATCCGCGAAATGGAAAGGGGGTATTCCGACACGGAGGATCTTTTTGTCCCCGGATATTTTGAAGTGGAGATGAAAAAAGGGGAATCGGTTGTCATTTCCGCCGGAACAAGAGAATATAACCCGGCGACTTTAAAAAGAAGATTCGAATCGGAAGTGAAAAAACGCATCCCCAGGGAAGATTATGAAAGTTGCCTTCTGAATGCGGCCAGTGAGTTTTTTGTCCAGATAGAGAATAAAACGGAGATCATTGCCGGCTACCCCTGGTTCGGACGCTGGGGACGTGATACTTTCATTGCCCTGCCCGGGCTTGCCCTTACGGTAAACGATACCAAAAAATTCAAATCCGTCATCAATACCATGCTCGGGGAGTTGAAAGAAGGTCTCTTCCCGAATCTGGGACACGGCAAAAATGTTGCGTACAATTCGGTAGATGCAAGCCTGTGGTTTTTCTGGGCTCTGCAACAATATGTGCTGATGATCGGCAAAAAAGAACAGGTGTGGAAAGATTATGGCAAATCCATGCAAAACATTTTGAACAAATTCGCAAAAGGGACTTTGTTCAACATCAGCATGCATACCAACGGCTTGCTTTGGCAGGGTGAAAAAGGGATTGCACTCACATGGATGGATGCAGTGGTTAACGGGAAACCCGTAACCGGCCGTCACGGCTATGCCGTAGAGGTTAATGCCCTTTGGTACAATGCCATCGCATTCGCCCTGGAACTGGCCGAAGCTGCCGGCGATAAAAGGTTTGTTAACAAATGGGAAAAATGGCCTGAAATCATACGTAACTCTTTCAAAAATACTTTCTGGGACGATGAAGACGGATATCTTGCAGACCATGTGAACGAAGAAGGCACAAACAAGGATGTGAGACCCAACATGATCTTTGCCGTTTCATTGCCGCATTCACCGGTTGGTCCCTACATACAGGCATCGGTACTTGAAAAAGTGAAACAGGAATTGCTTACATCACGCGGGCTAAGGTCTTTATCGCCGAAGAACCATCAGTATAAAGGTAATTATACGGGAAACCAGGATCAGCGCGACCTGGCTTATCATCAGGGGACTGCCTGGCCGTGGTTGCTGGGAGCTTATGCCGATGCTCATTTAAAGCTTCACGGTAAAAATGAAAAAGAACATATTCAATCGTTGTATGAAGGATTTGAGGAGGTGATGAGCGAAGCAGGGATCGGAACCATATCGGAGATTTATGACGGCGATCCGCCACATACAGCCCGGGGCGCCCTGTCGCAGGCATGGAACGTTTCCGAATTGTTGAGGATAAAATGGATGCTTGACAAATTATAATTTTTAAACGATGCAGATCATGCAAAAGAAAAACACAGAAACAATCAAGAGTAAACTATGAAAGTTCTAATGTTCGGTTGGGAATTTCCTCCGCACATCACCGGAGGATTGGGCACCGCTTGTTTCGGGCTCACCAAAGGGCTTGCCAAACAAGGAGTTGACGTCATCTTTGTCGTTCCCAAAGCTTATGGCGATGAAGATCAACAGGCTGTAAGACTGGTCAATGCAAGCGATGTTGCCTTCGATCTGGAAGAAAAAGAATCCCGCGAATTCTGGAGCCGGGTGAAATATATGGAGATCGGATCCAACATCATCCCTTACGTCAGTCCTGAAGATTTTGAAAAGGTGAGGGAAGAAAAGAAGAAAACCGGAGAAACCTTTACCAGCAGGGTGTTCTCAAAAGAATATAAATTTTCAGGCACTTACGGTCCCAATCTGATGGAAGAAGTCTCACGTTATGCCCTGGTGGCTTCCGGTCTTGCAATGAAAGAAGAATTTGACGTCATCCATGCCCACGACTGGCTGTGTTATCCGGCAGGAGTGGCAGCCAAAAAATCGTCGGGAAAGCCGTTGGTGGTGCACATGCACGCCACCGAATTTGACCGGACAGGCGAAAAAGTAAACGACATTGTTTACAGAATGGAAAAAGAAGGTATGGAAGCTGCCGATATGGTCATTACAGTGAGTAACCTTACCCGCAGCACAGTGATCAACCGCTATGGAATTGACCCCGGTAAAGTGGTCACGGTGTACAATGCCGTTGACCAGGGCATCACCAAGGAATTGTCGCACATCAAACGCAATCTGAAAGAAAAGATCGTCACTTTTCTCGGGAGGATAACCTTCCAGAAAGGACCTGAATATTTTATTGAAGCCGCAAACAAGATCCTGCAAAAAGATGACAACGTAAGGTTTGTAATGGCCGGATCGGGAGACTTGCTGAATAAGATGATCGAACGGGTGGCCCAACTGCGCATCGCCGACAAGTTTCATTTCACGGGTTTCCTGAAAGGGGAATCGGTTGACAGGATGTTTGCCTTAAGCGATGTTTTTGTCATGCCTTCGGTTTCGGAGCCGTTCGGCATCGTACCCCTCGAAGCCATGCGCATCCATGTGCCTGTGGTCATCTCCAAACAATCCGGAGTTTCGGAAATTTTGAAACACGCCCTGAAAATTGATTTCTGGGATGTGAATGCTATGGCTGATGCCATTTACGGGTTGTGCCATTATAATGCCCTTTCGGAAACATTTAAAAAACACGGAAAAGAGGAAGTGGAAAGCTTAAAATGGGATAATGCTGCCATCAGGGTCAGGGAAGTTTACGAAAAGGCTGTTAAATCAGCGCAACCAACACCATAATAATAATTTACAACACCCTTAAATATGAGATCCATTTGTTTATATTTCCAGGTTCACCAACCTCACAGGCTCAGGACTTACCGGTTTTTTGACATAGGTGAAAACCACGATTATTTTGATGATTTCAACAACCGGCTTATCATGCAGCGTGTGGCCACGAAGAGCTATTTGCCGATGAATAAAATACTGCTTGACCTGATCGGGGAATTTGGCGCTGCATTCAAAGTCAGCTTTTCCATTTCCGGGTCTGCCATTGAGCAGTTTGAGAAATATACGCCCGAGGTGCTTGAAAGCTTCAGGAAACTGGCTAAAACGGGAAATGTTGAATTCCTGGCAGAGACTTACAATCATTCCCTGAGCGCCCTGAACAACAAAGAAGAATTTATCCGGCAGGTAAACATGCATGCCGCAAAAATAGAAGAGTTATTTGGCAAAAAGCCGGTTTCGTTCCGGAATACCGAACTAATCTATTCCGACAATATCGGAAAAACCGTGGCGGACATGGGCTATAAAGTCATGCTCACCGAGGGGGCAAAACATATTCTTGGCTGGCGCAGCCCCAACCTGTTGTACACCAACGCCATTAACCCCAATCTGAAAATGCTTTTGCGTAATTTCAGGTTGAGTGATGACATTGCTTTCCGGTTTTCGTTGCAAAGCTGGAGCGAATGGCCGTTGACAACCGAAAAATTTATTTCCTGGCTGAACGATCTCGACAAGGAAGAAGAAGTGGTGAACCTGTTCATGGATTACGAGACTTTCGGTGAACACCAGTGGGAAGAAACCGGCATTTTCGATTTTATGAAGGCATTGCCCGGACGTATCCTTGCGGGTTCTGATTTTACTTTCGAAACACCTTCGGGACTTGCAACAAAACTTCAACCTGTTTCCCCCATCCATGTTCCCTACCCCATCTCGTGGGCCGACGAGGAACGGGATATTACTGCCTGGCTGGGCAACGACATGCAGCATGAAGCCTTCGACAAACTGAATGCCTTATCCGGGAAACTGAAAAACTGCCAGGACGAACAAATCAAAAGGGACTGGTTGTTTTTGCAGACATCCGATCATTTCTATTACATGGCTACCAAATGGTTCTCCGACGGGGATGTCCACAAATATTTTAACCCGTACAGCAGCCCGTATGATGCATTTTTGAATTATATGAATGTGTTGTCCGATTTCATTATCCGGGTCAAAGAATACTGCGATTCCAGGGAAACATTTGATGAATTAAAAGAAGCTACGGCCAAACTGGCTGAAAAGGCGGAAAAAGTTGTCAGGGAGCAAGCCGGCAAAGCGGCTAATAAAGTTAAAAAAGCCGTTGAGAAAGGAAAAGAATATTCTTTTGACGATATCGTAAAAATGTCGGATGCCAAAGTAAAACAACTGCTCAGGAACGTTGACGTTGAAGAAATTACCATTGCCCTGAAAGATGCCGAGCACGAACTTGT
>JAADID010000152.1 GCA_013151505.1 Chlorobiota bacterium
GGTTGTCTCCCGGCGGCATTATCATCGTCCATGATTATAACCCCGACTGGCCGGGCATCATGAAAGCAGTGGACGATTTTGCGGCCACCATTCCCGAACCCCTGATCGTTATGCCTGACCAGGACAGCAGTGTGATGATATTCAAAAGTAAGTCCGGGGCTGCCTGACCCGGCGGGCAGGCTTGTTCCTTCCGGGTCGAAAAAGCCCGCTCTTCCGGATTTGGGGCTGCCTAAAAAGTCTATTTTTTAGCTTATTTGTTTAATAAAAATCTATCCCTTTTTGGTCTCCCGACCAACAAGAAAAGGAATTGGATGTGTTATTGGTCTGGAGAACAACTACGAGGAGACAGGTAAAGTTGCTGGTCAGGGGACCGGCAACGGTATAGAATGGGACATGAGCTTCAAGCGGGACGCTTGAAGCTGGAAGTTTCTTTTTGCCGGTCGGGAGACCGGCAACGGGACTGGGGTTAAATCCACAAGAAATTCTTAACTTGCATTGCCTTTAAAAACCAACAAAATGAGAACAATTTTATCCTTCCTCATATTATTTTTCACCATTAACCTCAATGCCCAGCAGACTTTCCAGAATGTGGCGCCGGCCATGGGCATCACCGGTATGACCGGCCTGGGTCATGCGGTAGGCTGGGGCGACATTGACGGTGACGGAGACCCCGACCTGGGCATCTCCAACCAGGAAGGCGACGGTTTCTGGTTTTTCAGAAATGACGGAGATCATTTCACAAACATCACTGCATCAGCAGGACTTGGTGGGCTGGGAGCGAACAAGATCATCATTGCCGAAGTGACCGGAGATGATTACAACGACCTGATCCTCCGTACGCGCTCCTCCACTCAGTACCTCTTTGAAAGTAACGGCGACGGCACGTTCAACGACATTACCGCCTCCTCCGGAATTGCCGGCGCAGCCGTTTACAATATCGCCGACTTTGACAATGATGGCTTAACCGATTTGCTGTCGGTTGCCGGAAACAATCTTTCCATCCTGTACAACAACGGCGATAAAACTTTCAGCACTGCGGAAGTAATTGCCCCTCTACCCGATTTCATGGGGGTGGCCGTGCTGGATTATGACCGCGACGGCAACATGGACATTTACTGGACAACTTATGGCGACAACCCGAATACTTTGCTGAAAAACAACGGCGACGGCACTTTCACCGATGTTACTGCCGAAGCAGGGGTTGAGTTTCCACAGGGGGCCCACGCACTGGATGTTGGAGATTTCAACAATGACGGGTACATTGATATTTACGTAGGCAGTTACTCCGACCTGAACTGCAGACTGTTCAAAAACAACGGTGACGGTACCTTTGAGGATATTGCGGCATCCTCCGGAACCACAGGCCACCACGATACGCGCACCACTGCTTTTACCGATTACAACAACGACGGGTATCTCGATATTTTTTCCTCCCATCATGATTTTTATTCTTACAGCAACACCATGCTGAAAAACAACGGCAATGAAACCTTTACCGAAGTGGCGCCTTCGCTCGGCATTTCAGGCGAATGGATCGGTGATTATTTCGGCCAGGGATGGGCGGATTACAACCTGGACGGTGGTATGGATTTCTTTGCCGCAGGCCACATTGATAAATACAACCTGTTCGAAAATAAAAATACTCCCGGCACCTACCTGATGATTGACCTGAAAGGTGTTATTTCCAACCCCAATGGGATCGGCGCACAGGTGGACGTCTGGTACAACGGGCAGCGCGTTTCGCGCAATATGTTGCCCGGCGGCGGGTTTCACGATTTCAGTAATCTGCGGCTTCATTTCGGGATAAACGGCGTATATATGGTTGACAGTATCAGTGTCTCCTGGCCGTCGGGTATCATACAAAAACTGGGGGAAACATTCGGAAATCAACTGATCACCATTACGGAGGATACAACGACAACAGGGATCCGTTCGGGAGAGGTTATCGTTTGCCCTGCACCGCTGACCGTTCAGCCGAACCCGGTAACCGGTTCCGGTAAAATATCTTTTTACCAGCTACAGGCCGGCGAGATGTGAACATCGTTTTGCTGGACATAAGCAGCAAGAAGGTAAAAACAATTTACAGTGGTATTCTCCCTAAAGGAGGGCATGAGATTGATTTCAAAACCGTTGGGTTGTCTGATGGAATTTATATTCTTAAAATCAGGTATGAAAATCGTTTTGAGACGATAAGGGTGATTGTACAGAAAAAGAAATGATTCGGGCACGGGAATGACCGTTTTGTAAAACACCATTTTATTGATCCTATTGTAAAGAAACATCCGATTGATTGATAATCATGAACGAAAGTAACAGGCAAATATTGATTTATGGAGGTACCGGATTTTACGGACAAAAGGTTGTGGAGAAATTAATCCGGAAAGGACAGCCGGTTAAAGTTGTCAGCAGAGATCGAACAAAAGCCGAAAAACTGTTTGGTGATAAAGTGGAAATTTTTGAAGGTGATGTAACTGAACATAAAACCATTGTTGAATCGCTCAAAAATGCCGGTTCCGTGGTGATTTGTCTTTCGGCTGCAAATAGTAACCTGTTCAGAAAAATGAAACAAATTGAGCGGGATGCCGTGCTGACGATTATGGATGAGGCGAAGAAAACGGGTGTTTCAAGACTGGTCTATCTGTCCGGCTATGAAATGCGGGAAAAGCTTCTTCGTGAATTGAAAATCCCGGAGTTCGGAAAAATAAAAATCGAAATCGAAAACAGAATATCTCGATCGGATTTAAACTGGACAATTTTAGGCTGTGCCCCTGCTTTTGAGGTTTTCTTTGCATTCATAAGAAAAGGGAAAATGACTGTCCCGGGAGGCGGGAGAAACCCAATCCCCTGTGTCTCTGCGGATGATGTCGGTGAAATTACTGCACAAACAGTGATACGTAACGATTTAATCCGTTGCAGGTTGAGACTGACATCTCCTCACGCTTATTCTTTCCCGGAGGTTGCAAATAAAATAACCGAAATAAGCGGAAAAAAGTTAAAGCATGGTTCAATCCCTTTGTTCCTGATAAACACAGTTTCATTTCTACTTTTACCTTTTAACCCGTTTGTAAGGTTCCTTTACCAGGGTTTGAAATTGTTGAATAATTTTCCGGCTGATCTGGCCCGAAACGTTCCAAACGACCATAAACTATTGCGCAAATTCTTTGACTACAACCCTGTGACGCTGGAGATGGAAATAAAACACCGGCTAAAGAATCGAAACTTATAATCAAGATTCTCAGTGTAAAAGCTTCAAAGTATTGCTTCCCCGGCAAATTACCGGGTTTCATCACCGCAACAATATCCCGAACAGAATGAAATGTAGATTAAGTATTACCCGTAATTTAACGGCACCTTGCCATGCCGCATGAAGCATTTTTTTACCTTTGTCAATTCTTAAAAAAATCTTTTCAGAATTAACTCAAAACAATAAAAAAATGAGCAAACCTATAGATACCGGGGCTATTCTCAAGAGACTCGGAATAAAGGAATTGAATGCCGGCGTATGTACCGGTACACAATGGTTCGAAACCGAAGGGGCTGTCACCTCGTCCGTCTCCCCCATTGACGGAAAGGAGATCGCCAGAGTAAAAAACGCCACCATGGACGATTACGAAATGGTGATGAAGAAAGCGCAGGAAGCTTTCAAAGTGTGGCGCAGGGTTCCCGCACCGTTGCGCGGCGAAGTGGTCAGGCAGATCGGCCTTGCACTGCGCGAGTACAAAGAAGAGCTTGGCGCACTGGTAACCTACGAGATGGGTAAGATCTACCAGGAAGGACTGGGTGAAGTCCAGGAAATGATTGACATCTGTGACTTTGCCGTGGGACAGGCACGGCTTATCAATGGTGTGAACCTCCAGTCGGAGCGCGTTGACCATCGCCTGTCGGAACAATACCACCCGCTGGGCATCGTGGGGCTGGTTACCTCTTACAACTTCCCCGTGGCTGTATGGGCATGGAATACAGCTCTGGCAGCTGTTGCCGGTGATGTGGTTGTCTGGAAACCCTCTTCCAAAACGCCGCTTACCGCCATCGCCACCATGCACATCATTCAGGATGTGCTGAAAAAGAACAACGTCCCCGAAGGTGTGTTTAACCTTGTGGTTGCCAAATCTTCGGTGATGGGCGACAACTTCCTCGCCGACAAGCGCGTTCCCCTGCTTTCGGTCACCGGTTCTACTGCCGTTGGAAAACGTGTGGGCGGCATCGTCGGGAAACGGCTGGGTAAGACCATCCTCGAACTGGGCGGCAACAACGCCGTGATCATTACCCCAAGCGCTGATATGCAGATGGCCATTATGTCAACTGTTTTCGGCACTGTGGGAACGGCAGGACAACGCTGTACCAGTACCCGCCGGATCATCATTCACGAAGATATTTATGATGAAGTGCGCGACAAATTTATTTCTGCCTATAAACACATCGTCCCGCGCATCGGCAACCCGCTTGACCCGGATACGCTGGTCGGGCCGCTGATTGATCAGAGCGCAGTTGAGGCATTCCGGTTTGCACAGAAAGAGGTGGTTCGCGAAGGCGGAAAGATCCTTTTCGGCGGCGAGGTGCTGGAAGGCAACAATTACGGTTCGGGCAACTATGTGGTTCCCTGTATTGCGGAAGCCGAGAACCATTATTCCATTGTTCAGGAAGAAACCTTTGCACCTATCGTCTATCTGATAAAATACAACGGCGACATCATGAACGCCATCGCAATACAAAACGATGTCCCGCAGGGACTTTCCTCTGCCTGTTTCACGCTGGATATGCGCGAAGCAGAAACCTTCCTGTCGTATGCCGGCTCCGATTGCGGTATTGCCAATATAAATGCAGGGACTTCGGGAGCTGAGATCGGAGGCGCTTTCGGCGGTGAAAAAGACACCGGCGGTGGTCGCGAATCGGGCTCGGATGCATGGAAAATATACATGCGCCGCCAGACAAATACCGTCAATTTCAGCAAAGACCTGCCACTGGCACAGGGTATTAAATTTGACATTTAAAACTTTTTTAATTAATAAATAAATGAAAATGAGATCAGTATTTTTATTGCTAATGGCGGTCCTGTTTTTGGGAACATCAGCCATAGCTCAGGACACAACAAAAAATGAGAAAGGGTATGTTTTTACGGATGAGATCATCATTCCGCATACCTCCGTAAAAAATCAGTACCGGTCAGGCACCTGCTGGAGTTTTTCGGGATTAAGCTTTATTGAATCCGAACTGATGCGTATCAGCAACAAGGAGTATGACCTTTCGGAAATGTTTTGTGTTAACCATACTTATTCTGATAAAGCCATCAAATATGTCCGGCTGCATGGAAACCTTACTTTTGGTTCAGGAGCTGAATTTACTGATGTATTCAGGGTCTGGAAACTCTATGGAATGGTCCCCGACACTGTTTATCCCGGATTGGATTACGGAGAAAAAATGCATACGCACGGCGAACTGGATGAAGTTCTGAAAGATTATGTTGAGGCCATTGTTAAAAACAAAAACAGGAAATTGACCACGGTATGGCATGAGGGTTTCGACAAAGTGCTGGACACCTACCTCGGAGATCTCCCTGAAAAATTCACTTATGAAGGTGTGGAATACACGCCCAGGAAATTTGCCGACATGACGGGCTTCAACCCGGACAATTATGTGGAATTGACTTCTTATATGAAACGGCCTTATTACAAAGAGTTTGCCATCGAAATCCCGGATAACTGGCTTTGGGCGCCCATCTGGAATGTCCATCTTGACGAGATGATGGAAATCATTGACTATGCTCTTGAAAACGGTTATTCGGTTGCATGGGGTGCCGATGTCAGCGATAAAGGATTTTCATGGAAAAACGGTGTGGCCATCATTCCCGATGAAAACAAACCCGACCTTACGGGTACGGAAAAGGAAAAATGGGAAGCGCTGACCAAAAGAGAAAAACAAAAAGCGCTGTACAGTTTTGATGGGCCGGTGGAAGAAAAAACCATTACCCCCGAAATGCGCCAGCAGCATTATGACGATTACCTTGTAACCGATGACCACGGCATGCACATCATCGGAATTGCAAAAGATCAGGATGGAAACAAATATTACAAAGTGAAAAACTCATGGGGCACCGAAGGAACAAAATACGACGGTTACTTTTATGCCTCCGAGGCTTATGTGAAACTGCAGACCATCGGCATTGCCGTTCACAAAGACGCCATCCCGAAACAGATAAGGAAAAAGCTGGGGCTCTGATGTACCGGCGACTTCAGTCGCCGTAAAAGAATGTATTACCCACCGGTATTCGTATCGGTGGGTTTTTTTATTGGCAGAATATCACCTCTTCGAGGTTTGTTTATCTCATGATGTTTTTCTATAATCATGACATCCCCCTCGGGATTTCCCCTGCTTTCCCCCGCTTCGGGAGTCCCCGCCCGAAGTCGTTTATCTTTCGCACCCGGTTGAAAGGCAGCATTTCCCGGCGGGTCAGGCAGTGTCCTCACACGGCGGGCAGACTCGTTCCCTCTGGGTGGAGAAAACAGAGAGGTCTTCCTTAATTCACTGACTCAAAACCATATCAGCAAATCAAGTAATCTTTTCGACCATGCGGGAATGAAGAAACCAAACGGGTCATTTCAGGTAAAAAGAATCTGAAACACGTCGCCTGATTGCTACATGTCACATTAACGGCTAAAGCCGATTTGATTTTCTGATTTAATCACGGTGCTAAAGCGCCGTGCAAAACGTATTAGCGGGAATATTTGCTCCGGCTTTCAAGCTGTTCCCATTCCCGTAAACGGGAACAATAAGCTATTTATTAATAGAAATTTTACACTGCCTTTTGCCCTGCCCTTTAGGACAGGGTTTAGGGTCAAATTTTCGCTGGCTTTAGCCGTCAATAAAAGCCCAAATTACTCCCCCGCTTTGGGAGTCCCCGCCCGAAGTCGTTTATCTTTCGCACCCGGTTGAAAGGCAGCATTTCCCGGCGGGTCAGGCAAGTGTCCTCACACGGCGGGCAGACTCGTTCCCGCTGGGTGGAGAAAACATAGAGGTCTTCCTTAATTCACTGATTCAAAACCATATCAGCAAATCAAGGAACCCCTTTTTCGACCTTGCAGGTGCGAGTCCACCTGCCAGGTCAGACAAGGGGGCAGCATCTCCCGGCGGGCCGGGACAATTCCGGGAAAGTTAAATAAAGTCGGGTAAAATCCTGCATTTTACTTGACAAATGGAAAATATCAGATTAATTTTGAAAGCGTGCTTATTGTGCAACCCAAAAACCAACCAATAATGAAAAATGTCATCTTGCCACTAATCCTGCTGTTATTTCCTTTTTTATTTGCTCAAACCGCTTTAAACGCCCAGGGAGCCTGGGTGGAACAGGCAACCGGAACGGAATCCGTAAGCAATCAGTTTCTTGAAGGCGGGGACGATTGCATCGGCTATGCAAAAAAGAATTCCCGCTACATCCGGTTTTTCGACGTGAATATTCACAAATGGACAACCGTTGATCTGCAAACGGAACAGGTTTTTAACGGAATGGAAGCAAACAGCCGGGTGATCATGGCCTATACCGATGAGTTCATCATCGGCTATTCTTCGATCACTTCAAGCTATGACACATTGCGTTATGAAAGCACACCGCTTTTCCCGTATCCCAATGATCCGGCCCATTGCAGCTACGGTTGTATTGAAAGGGCTGCATTTTTTACAACCTACACTCATTTTTATGTTTTTGACGGAGAACTCGGCAAGTGGCAGCAATTTGCCTATCCGGCGCACCCTTATGATGATGGTGCGATAATCTTTCTGCGGGGTAATAATTACATCGGCATGATCATTCCCGACCACAATGATCCGGACAATATCGTCACAAATATGGCTTACAGCTTACCGCAACACGATGCAGCTTCTTACAGTAGTGCCGGATATCCGGACGGGCCGGAATTCACCATGGCAAACGGTTTTGTAACCCGGTTATTCCCGACTAATCAAAACATTGTTCTGCTGACAGGATATTGTGCGGCAACCAATCAATTCTCAAATGTCACCATTAACACCTCATCTTTTGATTTTCATGCGGGACTGTGGAGTTTCCCTGATAAAGATAAAAAGAAAACGGTCATGGTGTTTGTCAGGGATACGTTAAAAGCTGATGGCCTCGTGCATCAGGACTTTTATGCTTACAATACTACGCGCGGAAGCTGGGATACACAATATGATGCCTATCATTTTAAACCGGTTGAAGAGTCGGGTTATCCGGTCTTTTTACAGGGAGGGTCTGTCGCTGCTGCAGCCAGTTTGAATTACGAAACCGAAGAATTGAGTATTTACGCCTATTATGGTAATAACGGAGTATTTCATAATCTTGGCACGGGGAACGTGGATTATTCCGGAGCGGGGCACACGCCACAATGCGTGAATGATCTCATAATGGGCTATGACTCCACCAAAGTATGGATATTCAATCCATATATGACAGGCGCTTACATTGCAAACGGTTTTTTTGATCATATCACCAACTTTATTATAGGTGATCAGTTTATTGCTGTCAATCTGTGGGATCTGTCAAAAGGGAGAAGTAATGATAAACTGCATATTTACAATACCATGTCGAATACCTCAAAAGTCATCGAACTGGAAATGCACCATAATTCCGTTTATCCGTATCTCACAGACGATTTCTTTGCTTTTATCCCTCCTCTCGCTGATAAACGGGAAGTCTGGTTTTACTCCGGGCTGCTGGATTCTTTGTCGCATGTGTCTTTTAATGAGTCAAGTCATGCCAGTTACGTTGATGTAAAAGGAAGAATCGGGGTTGCCTTTTCAGACAACGGACTGGAGACTTTTCTGTATGATGCAAATACCGGCGCACTGACATTACTGAATAATGACTTTTCAAGCTCTTTGACAGGCGGGAATTTCTTTATGTTCAAAGAAAATGAAACCATGCATGTGTATAATTTTACGAAACAGGAGTTTTCGGAAATTCAGGTTGACAATATGGGGAATTTCTGGGCCGGTGATTCGGTGGGGCTGGTAAGTAATGCAGGCAAAACGAATTATTACGCTTATAACGGGGTTACAGGCAATTGGGTTCCGCTGACTGCAGAGGGTTACTGGACTTACAACACCCGGGCCTTTAACAAAACCGCCGTAGTCATCAGAAAAGATCGCATTTATGCTTTTGACCCTTTTCTTGTTTCAGGCGTTGACGAAGCAATGACACCGGGAAATGTCAGTTCATTTAAACTTTTGCAAAACCGGCCAAACCCGTTTAATGATAATACACAAATATCTTATACAATAACAAAACCGGGATATGTAAGTCTGAAAATATATGATATGCACGGAAACCGGGTGACAGCTCTTGTTGAAAAAAATCAGTCTGCCGGCGAATATCATATCCCGTATGAGGCAGCCGGACTCCCCGGCGGAGTTTATTATTACACCCTTTGTTTTAATAATCTGTCAGTTACAAAGAAAATGGTTTTAATCAGATAATGCCTGTTTTTTAATGATGCAGCTTCCGTGGCAGTTTTCTTTTACCCAAAACTGTCATTTGAATACGATCTCCTATAGCGGTCATTCTGAACCATTCCATCTGCCAAATGGCACCATAATAAACCGTGGTGTTTTTTGTTATAAAACGATATGAATCCTTTTTAAAACTTATTCTATTTTTGCCGCTGCAATGTCATCAGGAAAAATCAAATCTCTTCTTTCGGGCTTAATCTTCATATTTTTAATGTTGACGGTTATTCCTGTTTTCAGTCAGATCAATTACGAACATTTTCTGTTTGCCGGACAACGTGACCTCCATGAGGAAAAATACCTGGATGCCATCAACAAATTCAATATAGCCATCACAGCCAAGAAAGACGGGTTTGAAGCTTATTTTTTACGGGGGATAGCCAAATTCAGCCTGGGAGACTACCAGGGGGCCATCAACGATTTCAGTAAAACCCTGTCCATACATCCCCTGTACGTAAGGGCATACCTTTACCGCGGGATCGCGTACAACCGTGTCAATGATTATGCCCATGCCCTGAACGATTTCAACAGAGCACTGGAAATTGACCCTTTCAATCCCGACGTGTTTCAGGCCCGCGGCGACACAAAAATGGACATCAGGGACTATAAAGGAGCGATTGACGACTACACATCGGTTATCCGGCTGAAGGACAACATCCCCTCTGCATGGCTGAACAGGGGGATTGCCTACTATTTTACAGGCAACAAAGAACAGGCGCTGAAAGACATCAACAAAGCCATATACCTGGATTATTTCAATGATGAAGCCTGGACCAAACGCGGGATGATCAGATACGAACTCGACAGCCTTCCGCAAGCTCTCGAAGATTTCAACCACGCCATTTCTCTCAATGACAATAATCCTTTCATTTACTTTCAGCGGGCGCTGACCTATTTAAAACTCGGCGACACAACGGCCACACTTAAGGATTACAACAAAGTGCTGTTACTCGACCCCGAAAATGCCCTGACTTATTACAACCGGGCGCTGATCTATTCGATGCAGAAAAAATACGACAGCGCATTAGCTGATTATGCAAAAGTGATCAGCATCAATCCGTTTAATGTTTACACTTATTTTAACAGGGGCGTGCTTTATGCCCAAATGGAGAAGTACAAAAAAGCCGAGGAGGATTTTACCAAAGCCATAGAGATATTTCCTGATTACGCGGGCGCTTACGTCAATCGTTCGGCCGTCAGGGAAAGACTTCACGACAGGAAAGGGGCAATGGAAGACCATGATGCTGCCATGAACATCATTGCGTTAGCCAACACTGACCAGGGAAAATACGAAGCCATCTATAAACGGTACGCCGATTCGGCTTATTTTAAGCGTATCATTGAGTTTGAAGCCGATTTTGTTGCCGGCGACATGAAAAAAGGAAGAGTACAATTCCAGAGGGTACCCATCGAACCCAAGCCGAACTTTTTCCTTGTTTATGCTTTTGATCTTCCGGATTCGGTTTACGAGAAATACAAAAACTTTGAATATTTCGACGATGGTATTTCACAATTCAACGCAACCAACAGCCTGGGCATCCGATTTGTTTTCACAACCCTGAAATGGCCCGTCAGCCGGGATAAAGCTTTCGACGAATTAAATAAAATAAGCAGAGAACTCACTCACGCCGGCGATACGGCCGGGGCATGGTTTATGAAAGGCGTAATCAACAGCATGATGGAAAATTACAGCGAGGCAATTAATGATTACGATAAAACCATTAAAAAAGATCCCTCGATCTCTTATGCTTACCTGAACCGGGGAACCGCCAGGTTTGAACTCGATGAGTCTGCTTACGTCCGGCAGCAATATTCAGACGCCATTACCATCACGAGGAATTCGTTTGGGAAAAGCCGGAAACCGGCAGCGAAACCGCCCACACATGAAAAGGTTTTGCAGGACTACAACAGGGCAGTGGCCCTGAATCCTAACCTGCCTTTTGTTTATTACAACCGCGCAAACGTAAAGATCATCCTGAAAAAATATCAGCGTGCCATTGATGATTATTCCATGGCCATCAAACTGGAACCCAAAATGGCAGAAGCGTATTACAACCGCGCATTAACGCTTCTTTTTCTGAAAGAAGAAAAACTGGCGTGCAAAGATCTGAGCAAAGCAGGCGAACTGGGCATTACCGAGGCATACAATGTGATCAAGCGGTACTGTCATTAATAATAATTCATCCCGAAATCCTGCATGTGCATAAAAAATCCGGTTGACAATCCAACAATGATAAAAACCACACTGATAATAATGCCGATCAGCGCCAGCACTCCGTAAATGGTGAAGAACGTGGCCAGGCTGTTCTGTGCTTTGATCATCAATTCTTTGTTGCCGGTAACATGAGCCTCCTCAATGCGTGAGGCAACCTGCATCAGTAAAACCCCAAGCCAGATAGGCAACCAGGCAATAATGATCCCCACCAGGCTGATGGCCAGGATCACACCATAGATGATCATCAAAATTCCGATAAGCTTAACCCACCCTTTACTACTGTAAAGCGGGAAGCTAACCTGTGTAATAAGTTCCGGTTCCGGGTTCTGTTTTTGATTTTCAATTTCATTTTCCATAATTGTGGTTTTTGTGTGTGTGAATAACTTTAAAAATATGTCTCGCTAAAGTTCTGAAAAAATCCGGTTTGCCCGTCAAAAGAGTACAAGAAATATATAACAGGATCATTTAATACGAATTATTTTTACCCTTCCTAATTTATTCTAACATTCAACAGTGAACAAAACTTTACCTGTTGTTGCGGTTATCCATTGTTTTTAATATAGTTTTGTGAGTTGAATTATCTGCGGCAAAACAAAAAAATTGAACTGATGATCAGGAAAATTTTGTTGAATAAATATTTTTATACCGGTCTGGTTTTCCTGATATGGATGTCTTTTTTCGATCAGGATAATTTTATCGAACAATACCATCTTACTCAAACGTTGAATGATCTGCGGAACAAAAAGCAATACTACCTTCAGGAAATTGCCAAAAACAAACAAAAGATCAAACTGCTTGAAACCGACAGTGCTTACCTTGAAAAATTTGCCCGCGAAAAGTATTACATGAAAAAAGACGACGAGGAAGTCTTTGTCATCAT
>JAADID010000212.1 GCA_013151505.1 Chlorobiota bacterium
ACAACAACTGGTTAAAAAGAAAAAACGGGTTCCGTTTATTAAAGTGCTTATCAATCCCTTTTCAAAATTTCTTCGAAATTATTTTCTGAAAGTAGGCTTCCTTGACGGATATTACGGCTTTATCATCTGTACCATCACAGCCCACGAAACGTTTCAGAAATATGCCAAAGCATGGCGGTTGGCAAAATCAAATGAAAAATAGCTTTGCGAACATTGCGAAGAAACAAGTTTCAATAAAAATAGCTTACATAGAGTTTCGCAGGAACGACATGTGTCATATTGGTTCTTTTATGTTCTCAATACAATGTTAAAAACATTTCATGTCGTCTTCCGGTACCGCATGGTTGAAAAGATGATCATTCCGACGGCATAGGCGGTAAGTATCAAAAAATCTTTCTGAATATCAACAAAACCGGATCCCTTGAGCATGATCATGCGGTTAATCTTGATAAAGTAGGCCAGCGGATTGATCGCGTCTAATTTTTGTGCCCACATTGGCATACTTTCAATCGGTGTAAACAGCCCGCTCATCAAAATAAAGATCACCAGGAAAAACCAGGAAATAAACATGGCTTGTTGCATGGTGTTGGTCAGCGTTGAAATGAATAATCCGAGCCCGAGTACCAGAACCAGATAAATGCCGGCAACAAAAAGCAGTAAAAACGGATTTCCGATGATCATGATCCCAAACCAGAAACGGGCCAGCAATAATCCGATCAGGAGGTCAATCATGGCTATGATCCAGAAAGGGATCAGTTTCCCGGCAATGAACTCAAGCTTTCGGATAGGCGTAACGTTAAGTTGTTCATTGGTTCCTTTTTCTTTTTCTTTTACAATATTCATGGAAGACAGAAACATGCCGATGATGGTGACGAGCAAAACCAGAATGCCGGGAACCATATAGGTTACATAATTTAACTCGGGGTTGTACCAGAATGAAGAGTTCAGCTTGATGGGCATTTCTTTAAAATGCATCGGAAACTGCTTAACCATTATTTCTTTATTGAAATCACTGATCAACGAGAGGGCATAGGCGTTCATCAGGCTGGCAGCGCTGCCGTTAATGGCATTTGTCACAACCTGTATTTTTGCACGTTTTTCATTCACCAGGTTTTTTTCAAAATCGGGTTCAATGATTATGATCTGGTCGGCTTTGTCTTTTTGAATGGCCTGTATCGCCTGCCGGTATGAATCGGTTTTGCCGACTTCGGTAAAAAAAGCCGAACCGCTGAATTTATCTGCCAGTTTCCGCGATTCGGATGAATGATCGTGATCAACAAGGATAAAACGTACGTTTTTGATTTCGAAAGTGGCCGTATAGGATAAAACCACCAATTGAATAAACGGTATGAGAAATATGATCGGCAGGATTGACTTATCCCTGAATATCTGGATAAATTCCTTTTGTAATATGTAAAGGACGGTTCTCATTGTTTTATTGTTTCATGGTTCGATTGTTTTTTTATCCCGGCCATGAATGGCCGGGTAACTGATTCGTTTCATCACATTATTTAATGATCGTTTTCAGTTTCCCCACCATGAATGGCGGGGTTCTCTTCTGCCCCCCGTTCCTCATTCCAGTCTGATCTTAAATTTCTTCACACTCAATCCGATAAAAAACAAAGTCATCAGGAAAATGATCAGGGTTTCTTTCCAGAAGTAGTTGAAGCCCACGCCTTTCAACATGATGTTTTTTATGATGATGATAAACCACTTGCTGGGCATGATGTGACTTAGATATTGCAAGACCAGCGGCATGTTTTCGATAGGAAAAATGAATCCCGACAACAATATTGTAGGAAGCATCAGTGCAAACATTGACAACAGCATGGCCTGCTGCTGCGAGTGACTGATTGTTGAGATCAGAATACCCATCGCCAAAGCCATGATGATAAATAACAAACTTTCTGAAAGCAACAGGGCCAGGCTGCCGTTGATGGGCATATTGAAAACGTAAACTGCAAGTAACAGGATACTCAGTAGGTTGACAAACGATAAAAACACGTAAGGAGTTACTTTGCCAATGATTATTTGTACGGGCTTTAAAGGGGAAACCAACAGGGCTTCCATTGTCCCCAGCTCCTTTTCCCGGGTAATGGAAATGGAAGTCATCATGGCAGAGACCAGCATCAGTAAAACCGTTATCACCCCGGGGACAAACATATATACGCTTTTCAGTTCCGGATTATACAGCATTTTGGTCTCAACGGTAATGCTGAGCGGAACACCGCTTTCCTGTTGCATCTGATTTAAAATGTAACTGTTTACGATACCGGAGGTGTATGAATTCAGGATGTTGGCTGTATTGGGTTCGGAGGCGTCGAGGATCAATTGAATATTTGCCACCTTTTCGGTTTTCAGCTTTTTGGCAAAATCGCTTTCAAAGATCACTACTTCCTTTATTTTTCCTTCTTTGAATGCATTTTTTATATCATTGTTTGATTTTAAATAACGGTCGAGCAAAAAATAGTGGGATGATAAAAGTTTGCGGGTGATCTCACGGGTTACCACATCTTTTGAATGGTCAAGTATGGCAATATGGGCGTTGTTGATGTCGTTGGTAATGGCAAAGCCAAACAGCAAAACCTGGACAACAGGAATACCGAAAAGGATAACCATGGTTCGGTAGTCCCTGAAAATATGGAAAAACTCTTTTTTAATAAATGCCCACATGGTTTATTGTTTAATTAATTTGTAAGACATAAGGGATTGTTTCCTTTATTTCCTCTTCAAACCTTGCTGATCCGGATTTGTAATCCGGATCTTATCCATTCGTAAATCATTTTCGTCCTTTCCTTTATTTCCCCTTCCAGCCTTTCAGGTACTGCCAGTCCACATTCCAACGCTTTCAACCTGAAAGGTTTATCACTCCACATTTCTTGCAATTTTTATAAAAACTTCATTCATATTTTTTGCTCCGTATTTTTCCTTTAATGCTTTCGGCGTATCCATTGCTTCTATTTTGCCTTCCGACATGATGCACACTCTTTCACAATATTCTGCTTCATCCATATAGTGAGTCGTCACAAAAACCGTTGTGCCGGCGTCCGAAACTTCATAGATCATTTCCCAAAACTGCCTGCGGGTAATGGGGTCAACCCCGCCGGTAGGTTCATCCAGAAAAATAATGTCAGGATTGTGTACATTGGCCACAGAAAAAGCCAGTTTCTGCTTCCAGCCGAGGGGAATGTTTTGCAGCAGCATGTTTTCATAGCTTTCCATCGCCAGCTTTTTCAGGTAAAACCGCATTCTTTCACGTATCTGTTTTCTTGTCAGTCCGTAAACACCGCCGTAAAACCTGAAATTCTCCCTGACAGTCATGTCATCATAAAGCGAAAAACGCTGACTCATGTATCCGATCCGGCGTTTTACCTTTTCAGGATTTTTGTTCACATCAATACCGGCCACAATCACTTTTCCCGAAGTTGGTTTCGATAATCCGGTAAGTATTCTGATGGCGGTTGTTTTACCGGCGCCGTTAGCTCCCAGAAATCCAAGTATTTCACCGCGGTTGACATGAAAAGTCAGGTTGTCGTTAGCCACAAAATGACCAAACTTCTTAACCAGGTTATTCACTTCTATGACTGTTTCCTTTGTTTTCATTTGTCCGGATTTTCCATGAGCGCCAGAAAACAATCTTCAATTACCGGTTCCAGCGGAGATATGGTAATTTCCTGATATCCTTTTTCAGCGAGATAATGATAAATCCGCTCTTTCATCTCTCCGGCATCCCGCCGCGTCGCCAGATGGATGGCATCCCCGAAACGGTAAACCCGTTCGGCCCCTTCAAATCCAAGCAGATCATTCAATACCGGATGCATCTTTCTTACTTTCACGTTAAGAATATTTTCCGGAAAATTATCAACAATATTTTGCGGTTTATCTACCGACATTAACCGGCCCGTTTGCATCAGCGCCACACGGTCGCACAATGCAGCTTCATCCATATAAGGAGTGGAAACAAGGATGGTAATCCCCCGTTCCTGCATTTTTTTCAACAATTCCCAAAATTCCTTGCGCGAAACGGCATCCACGCCTGTGGTGGGTTCATCCAGAACCAGCAGGTCGGGTTTGTGGATCAGGGCGCAGGACAACGCCAGCTTTTGTTTCATTCCGCCTGACAACGCCCCTGCGCGACGGTTTTTGAAAGGGGAAATATGACTGTAGATATCATCTATCAGATGAAGGTTGTCCCGGATGTTAACATTAAATATTCTGGCATAAAACAGCAGGTTTTCCTCCACGGTCAGATCCATGTATAATGAGAATCTTCCCGGCATATATCCTGTAATTTTCCTGATCTCTTTGTAATTCTTTACCACATCATAGTTGCCCACTTTTATGGTCCCTTTGTCAGCCAGTATTAAAGTGGTCAAAATCCTGAACAATGTTGTTTTTCCGGATCCGTCAGGGCCGATAAAACCGAAAAGTTCATTAGGCCTGATTTCCAGGTTAAGGTTTTTCAAAGCGTCAACCTTGTCGTACGATTTTTCCAGATCTTTTATTTTGACAGATACGGACATAACATTCCCCCTTTACCGGTTTTTTAGCGGTTTCTTAAAAAGAAAGTTCAATCGTTTAATCAGTACAAAATCTTCCGGCTGTTTATGTTGCCGGTATCTCTTACCGATTATTGAATCTTTCAAACAGGAAAGGTTAACAGTCGGTAATTTTTATTTTACCCTGGTCCAGTAAACTGTACGGCCCAGCAGGCTGAATCCGATATAGCCCCGGATTTTCAGTCTGTCCTTGTTGTTTTCATCAGGAAATTCCATGTAACAACTGTAAGTTTTTCCGGATTTGGGGTCGTATATTTCCCCATCTTCCCATTCATCTTCATCAAAAACAAAATCCTTCAACAAGAGCAGGCCCATAACGGGTCTGGATTGCAGGCTTTCATCCTTGTTTTTGTCGTCCAGTTTGGGTTTGCCTGTCTCATCGTCAATGGGATTTTTCAGCCAGATAATTTTACCGTAATACTTGCCCCCTTCCTTGTAAATCTGAACGTGGGCATCCTCATCCTGGTTTAACCAGATACCGATAATATCATCGGCACTGACTTCCTGGGCGTTAATTTTTGCAAAAGGGAAAATTAATAACCCGAAAAAGATAATCGCGATACTTGTAATTTTCATATCTGTTAATTTTTTATTGGGCCATAAAGTTAAAAATTCTTTGGTTTTTATCCTTTCGCTGTTAACTTATTTAATTTCAATCTACTATCTTGAATTCGCCGGGCATGCCGATTTTGATTGACCCGTCATTATCCACCAAAATTTTAACGGCATAAACCAGATTGACCCGTTCTTCTTTGGTCTGAATGGTTTTGGGAGTAAATTCGGCCTGCGACGAAATCCATGTTACGGTGCCGGGGATACTGAAGTTTTCCTTTTTGTTCTTATCGTAATAAACTTTTACCGTTTTGCCGATTTTCAACCTGTTCAGATCGCTCCCGATAATGTATGCCTTCAATTCCAGCGTTTGTAAATTGGCAATTTTATAAAGGGGTTTCCCCGGTGTTGCCAGCTCACCTTTTTCGGCATATTTAACCAGAACGGTTCCATTAATGGGATTTTTTATCGAACATTTATCAATGGCTTCATTGACCTGGGCTATCTGTGCATCCACGCTTTGCATTTTTGAGAGAATACCGTCACGTTTGGCCCGTGTAGCGCTGATCTGTTTTTTATTCAGATCCACAAGCCCGTTGATGTCATCTAATTGTTTTTGGGTGGCGGCCTGGTTTTTATACAGGTTCTGTATCCTCCGCTGGTTGGTCAGGTTTATTTCCAGTTGTTGCTGTTGGACCGCAATGGTAGCCCGGATATCTTTCAACTGTGAAGCAATGGATTCTTTTTGCCTGACAAGGACTATTTTTTTCAAATGCAGGTCAATCGTATCTATCTGACCGAGAATTTTCCCTCTGTTTAAATGATCTCCCTCATTGATGTCGAAGCTGAGTATTTCGCCGGTTGCCTGGGCCGAAACGATGACCTCGGCATGGGCATCAAAATTTCCATAACCATCCGACAGGTCGTCATTTTTACTGCAGGCGGTTAAAATGAATGTAAGTAAAGACAAACTGATAAATATTTTTTGCATTTTTCCAGGATTTTCAAATGTTTATAATTTTCCAATAGCATTCAAATACTGATATTTGGCAAAAACCAGTTGCAGTTTATGGGCTTCAAGGTTCAAATTGGCTTTCACCAGTTTGTTGACCTCTATTAAATAGGTTGTTGAGGTGATGGTTCCGTTTTTCAACTTACTCTCCGAGGTTTTCACCACATTTTTTTGCAGCTCGACAATGGTTTGGTCAGTACCAATGATCTTTTCATATTTTTTGATTTCCCCGATGCGTTTGTAAAGGTCGGAACGCAGATTCTGGTCAAAAGTTTTCTTTTGGGTTGTAAGGAGGTTATTTTGCAGGTCAAAAACCTGTTTTTCGCGTTTTATTTTTCCCCAGTCCCAGATTTTCCATTTCAGGCGAATCCCCACCATGTAATAATCATCAAAGTTGGTGTTCAGCATGTCATAACCCGGGCGGCCATATCCAGCCTGACCGAAGGCCAGCAATACAGGTAGTCTTTTCGAGGAAGCCAGCTTTTTCAGCGACATCACCTGTTCCTGTTGCCTGCTCAGCAGAATGTATTCGGGGCGATTATTTTCAAAATCATAATTATCAATGGAAACTTCAGGGATTACCATGTCATCAGCCGATTGTATGTTCAGTCCCGTTTGTTCGTTAAGCGCTTTGATCAATGCGTTGATGTTTTCTTCTATTTCTATGATCTTCTGGTCGGCGCTGTACAACTCAACCTTCAGGGCATCCACATCTGCCGAAAGAAGCATGCCGTTATTTAATGCCACATTGGCTTCTTTGATCCGGGCCTGCAGCGTTTCTTTCAGCGTCTGAAGTATTTTTATGTTTTTATTTTGGTAAATAATGTTGAAAAACAAATTGTTGATCCGTTCCTTCAATTGATAAAGCTCTATTTGTACTTTCTGGTTGTTAACCGCCAATTTTGCCCGCTCAACATTTTTCTGGCCTGAAGTGACTCCCGCATCGTAGATCATTTGGGTTACATCCAGATTTATTTTGTACCAGTCGTTTGGAATGGCCTCTACGGTCAATGCAGGAATGGGCATTTCAGGTATTTTGGTCACATCCGACTGGTAGCTGGCCTGACCGTTCAGGTCGAGCGTAGGATAATAGTTTGTTTTTATGTTTTTCATGTTGAGGTCAGAAATATCTTTGTTCAATGCCAACTGACCTGCGTTCGGGTAATGTTCAACAGCGCTTTGCAGGCACCGTTCCAATGTTACTTTTTCCGGTTGCCGGGCTGATAATATGCCGGTGAAAAACAGCAGCAAAATGGTTAATCTTTGTTTCATGCTTCTTCCTTTTGATTTAGTAAAATGGCATGTTTAACAAAACCAATGATTTGTTCGGGTCGCTCGTTAATGTAAGCTTTGTATTTATTTTTGTCACCATCCATTACAAAACCGGTAATTATTGGTCTCGCCACGAATGGGAAGATACACAATGCCAGGATATTTGTAATCAGATGAACAGGTGAGATAGGGCGTATAATTTTTTCTTTGATGGCCTGTTCAACAATTTCAAATATCCTTTCTTTGATAAAGCTTTTATTTTGTAGCTGCTCAACAATCAATCCGGGGTTCCGGTTCAGTTCGTGAATTACAAATTGTGGAATATAGGGTTTGCTTTTTAAGAGTTTGACATAATGTGTAATAAACTTCTCAAGAAACTGCTCAAAATCCATTTCTCCGGAGACAACATTTTCAAGAATCACAAATATTTCGCGGAAAGCAGTTGTAAAAACCTTTTCAAAAAGCTTTGTTTTTGTGCGGAAATAATAGTGTAAAAGAGCCTTATTGATCCCGGCCACATCGGCAATTTCCTGCATACGAGCGCCGTCGAGTCCTTTGGCTATAAATACCTTTCTCGCTGATTTGATGATCTTGTCTTCAGTGCTTTTTTCTTTAGCCATGTAATTTAATCAAATGGTTAAATCAGGCGGTAAAAATATATCATTAAAACATACTTGTCAAGTTTTTTTGAAAAAAAATTATTTCAAGTGTATCTTTGCTGTCCTAAATATGTAATAAAAATGACGAAAACTCTTACTCACTTCATCGCTTTCACTTTCATTGCGGTCACTGCTGTATCGTGTCAGCAAAGCATCGAAAAACAATTAACCGGCACCTGGAAAGTAACTGATGTGCAAACCAATTTTGACGAAACCAAAGTAACGCCTGAAATGCTGCGTCAGGTTGTTGACATGCAAAAGAAAACTTATTTCAGGATACTGAACGACACAACAATGATCATCATCTCAAATAACCTGACTCACGAAGCCAGATGGCATTTTAATAAGGAAACTTCCGAGATCATTTATTCGTTTACCGGAATGAGAAACATGAGCAATACCCTGGGCAAATATGAAGGAAATTCGATAATCAACAAATCCACTACGCCGCTGGGGGTGATTATCACAACTTATGAAAAAGAATAAAAAAACCTTTCCGGAACCTCAAAAACTATCGTTTTAATGATGAATGTGACAGGATGAGCGTTTTACAAAGGTTTCCTTTTTAGTTTGGCCGGACGACGCAAGGGCCCGCTGGCTTTGAATTCCATCTTTTCGCCTGAACCCTTTCGTGCATCAAAAGCGCTAAAAACCAACCTGCAGTCTTACCTGACATTGAAATTCAGACAACCGGTATTACAACCCTTCCAGAAAATTCATGATCTCTTCCGCTTCTTCCTGAAATGATTTATTGGGCATTACGCGGTTGGCACGGTCATACCAGTAATTGGCATTCCACGTATCTCCTTCCTTACGGTGCAGATAAGCATGGATCCAGTTGGCTTCAGGCGTATCCCAGTGCTGAACGATACGGTGTGCCGCTTCCCAGTCATCAATACTGTCCAATTCCATGGCTTCGATCAAAATATCTTTGGTCATTGGTCTATAGCTGCTTGCTACCAAATATATAAAAAAATAAAACCAAAAAGAGGAAAACCCGGAATTTTTAATAACCCGGATTCCCCTCTTACCATTCTCTCAATTTATATTCAGTTTGCATCAACCATTACCGAGGAGCGCTCAATGCTTTCTTTAATCTGTTCATCGGTAACCGAATAATCTGTTAAGTTCCCTTTCAGATATTGATCATACGAAGCCAGGTCCACCAGTCCGTGCCCCGAAAAGTTAAAGACTATTGTTTTTGAGATCCCTTCTTCCCTGGCCTGTTTGGCTTCGCGAATCACCTGGGCGATGGCGTGGGTGGTTTCAGGCGCCGGTATGATGCCTTCGGTACGGGCAAAGGCAACCCCCGCCTCAAAACATTCGTTCTGATGCAGCGCATGGGCTTCCATCAGGTTATCTTTCAACAACTGGCTG
Source organism: Chlorobiota bacterium (assembly GCA_013151505.1). GTDB lineage: Bacteria > Bacteroidota > Bacteroidia > Bacteroidales > F082 > JAADID01. Next base: position 9,432 of record JAADID010000212.1, read on the forward strand.
ATGATGGGGCCTGCCCCGTGATAACGCAAACCGCCGGCATGGATCTTCGGTGGAATAAACCTGTGTCCCAGCGTAAACATCGGCAGCAATGGTGTCATGCCCACCGTGTCGCCAAAATCATAATGAAACTCACCCCTTGTCAGCTTGGGGCACGATTCGGGCTCAACGGCAACGATGCGTGTTTTGTATCCTTTTTTCAGGTTATTTCGCAAAAAAGGAAATGATATCCCGGCAAAATTGGATCCGCCTCCAAAGCAACCGATGACTACGTCAGGATAGTCGTCTGCCTTTTCAAACTGAAGGAGAGCTTCTTCGCCGATAATGGTCTGGTGCATCAGCACGTGATTCAACACGCTTCCGAGGGAGTATTTTGTATTTTCATCCTGCAATGCCATCTCAATGGCTTCGGAAATAGCAATTCCGAGACTGCCCGGCGAATCGGGGTCTTCTTCAAGTATCCTACGGCCTGCTTCAGTCAGTTCACTCGGCGAAGCCACCACATCGGCGCCCCAGGTATTCATCATAAACTGCCTGTAAGGTTTTTGCTGAAAGCTGACTTTCACCATGAACACATTCAGTTCGATGCCAAAAAAGCGGGTGGCAAAGGCCAGGGCGCTGCCCCACTGTCCGGCGCCTGTTTCGGTGGTGATGCGCTTCACGCCTTCCTTGTAATTATAATAAGCCTGTGGTACCGCTGTATTGGGTTTGTGCGAACCGGCAGGGCTGACGCTTTCATTCTTAAAATATATTTTTACCGGTGCGTCCAGCAATTTCTCAAACCGCGTTGCCCTCACAAGCGGGCTGGGTCTCCATATCCTGTAAATCTCCTGAACCTGTTCCGGAATATCAATAAACCTTTCTGACGACACCTCCTGCCGTATCAGCTCTTCCGGGAACAATGGCGCCAGGTCGTCAGGGCCAATGGGTTCTCCGGTTGCGGGGTGCCTCGGGGGCAACATCTTTCCGGGCATGTCCGCCTGGATGTTATACCATTGTGTCGGCATTTCATGTTCCTGTAAAAGTATTCTCTTAAATTTTCTCATGTTAATAGGATTTTAATTAAACAAAAAAAGGCGTGCCGTAACCGACACGCCCTGAACAATTTCTTTTTATTGTTACACTAACTACTGGTTACGCTTACGCCACAAAGGATCTGTTGCGTACCACCACCAGAAGTTAGCTATGTTATTCATGTTTTTCATTTCGTTTGCAGGGACAAACATATATAATTTTTCATTCGAATTACATTTCCCCGGAAAAATTATTTCGCAAATGTTGTGGAATAAATAATTGCCTCCAATTGACGAAGCATATCGCGCTTGTCTTTTGCCGGGTAATAAACGTATCCCATGATGGTTACGATGTGATTTGTTCTCGGGTCAACAAAAGTCACGCTTAAAAACGGCCCGCCCATAAAATCGCCTTCCACCTTCCAGAGTCCCCTGACCTCTACCGCATAATCGGTGGTAAAATCGGTAACCACCCTGGCCCTGGGGACAACAAACTCCTCATCAATTGACATAAAGCTTCCTTCGGTAGCTCCCGGAACATATTGTTTTTGAAAACGGTTGGTCCTTGCAATGATACTCGCAGTGGAAAACTGCACCGTATCAATGTAAGGGTCTTCAAAGATCAGCAGGCCCTGGCTGAAAGTGTTTGTTTCTTTTCTGATCCACATAAAATTAGTATCCGTTTTGGCGACATAATAATCTTTCGGGATGATCATATCGAGTTTAAACTGCTTCAGTACGGCTTCAGTTACTTTATTGGGACAGGAGGAACGGTAAACCGAAAGAATACGCTCACGTTCGGTATGACTGTATTTTTGAATAAATGTTTCAGCGTTGTTTTTAAACATCTTAACAAACTCCATGGCGCTGGGAGCGGTAATCGTAATCACTTCCTGGGGTTTGGCCCAGTAATCCTTAAAACTTTCTATTTTCGGCTCTTTGGCATTTTTATCAATATTCACAATAAGCAAGTTCCGGTGTTTATGAAAAAGCTCACTAAAACTTTGCTTCTGGATGTGGGATAGTTTAAAGATCGGTTCGGGCTGATTCAGGCCGTACTGATCCTGGGCCAGATACTTCCTGATCACTTTTCCGACATTGTTTTCCCACTGTTGTTCGTTCTGAACCACAACGAGTATTTCGGAAGTGGAACCCATGGAACGTTCTTTTTTGGTGCGTTTGACCGTTTCGGTACACGAGGTTACGAAAAAGACCATCGTTAGAAAAAGCCACGCTGCCAGACTCAGTTTTAAATATTTTCCGGCCATGATCGTAGTGTTTATTTTACTATAAATAGAAACGAATAAAAACGTTAAAAAGTATTTTAACCCACCACAGCTATTTTGATTTTCTGACCCGGTTTGATCCGGTTGGAGTTTCGCAGGTTATTCAACCGTTTGATCTGCTCAACAGTTACGCCGTCATATTCTTTGGCAATATCCCAAAGCGTGTCGCCTTTGCGAACGATATGATAGAGATATTTTCCCTGTTTGATAGTGCTTTCGGGCTTTTCCGCAGGCTTATAAACAATCAGTTTCTGTTTGGGATGAATGACCGAACTTCTCAGATTGTTCCATTCTTTCAGGTCGGTTACGGTACATTTATATTTTTTTGCGATCAGCCCGAGGTTTTCACCCGGCCTAACAATATGTGCCGATTTTTCGGATGACCTGACGACCGGGGTGGAGGCCTTCCGGTAGTATTGGGAACTTCCGG
>JAADID010000267.1 GCA_013151505.1 Chlorobiota bacterium
AAATATAATTAACGTAACCTCTGAAAATGTTTCAGATATGGGAATTTTCTGCATAAAAAATAAAAAAGCACCCGGATATCAGAAAAAAGTTGAATGGTTTAAGAAAAAAATAAATAGTGGCATTAAAATCAAAATAGCCACAAACAAACAAAACAAACAGCTTGGATTTATAGAATACATACCTTCCGAAATTGCCTGGCGACCCGTTAAAGCAGAAAATTACTTTTTTATTCAGTGTATTGCACTTTTTGTCAGGTCGGCAAAACACCAAAACATTGGTTCTGCATTAATTCAAGCCTGTGTAAAAGATGCTAAATTGAACGGAAAATCAGGCGTTTGCGCAATGAGCAGTAACGGAACCTGGATGGCAAATAAATCAATATTTGAAAAGAATAACTTTATATTAATTGATCAACTTGACCGTTTTGAACTATTGTGTAAGAAATTCAATGATAATAATCCGCAACCAGAATTTATTGACTGGACAAAAAAGCAAAATAACTATAAAGGGTGGAATTTAATATACTCCGACCAATGTCCATGGCACGAGAAATCAGTTTCTGACATAAAACAATCAGCAATGGATAATGGAATTGATTTAAAAATAACAGTATTATCAAGTCCGAAAGAAGCACAAAAAGCACCTTCGGGTTTTGGGTCTTTTAGCCTGATTAAGGATGGGAAATTAATTGAAGACCATTATTTGAGTAAAACCCGATTTGAAAACATTTTGCGAAAAGAACGTAATAAAAATTAAGTAAACGGACTGATAATCGGGAAATCAACAAAACGCCCTTCAATAAATAAGTCTCAATAACTCAAGCAATCCCTCAAAAATGTCGGGATGAATTACTTGTACCCTGAAATTTCGGGATTGAGCTTTGCCTCCGGTAGCGGCAGGCTAAATCCACAGCACATTCGCCCTCCTATGATTTTTAAAGTTTGTATGATCATTTCACTGTGGTTGTCGTCATCACTTCGGATCAAAATACAAGTACCATCGAAATAAATTGATTTAAGTATTAAAGACATGGCACCCATTCTTGCATCCTAAAAAGAACTACTTTTGCCAATCAGGGCATACACAAAATAAACTCCATGAATAGTTTGCCTTAAAATTTAGCAAAATGACAAAAGCACATTCATTTCATATTCCCGTTATGGGAATTGGATTCACCATAGATACACCATTAAAAGTTTCGCAATACGGAATAGATTCGGTTATTTCCCTTGTTGATGACTTCCTTCTTGAAAAGTTAAGAAAGATGTATTGCGAAAAATTTGATATTCCGTACGATGAAATTACCGAAAAAACAGAAGATTTCAGAGCAAAAAGGATTACCTACTATCTGAATTTGATAAACGACCTGGCAAAAAAGAAATTTGAAGAATTTAAAAATGCCACCATTGAGAAAGGGAATGAAATTAAAGAATACTTTAACCTGTTGCCTGACACCTCAACCTTAAAACAGGAATTCAAAAATTTAACGGCAGAATATTTTGACCTGAATAAAATTAAAAACTGGATAAACGAAAACTTATCCATGGGCAGTATAGATGTGAATATAATGACCAAACTTGATAAGGAAAATTATATTCAGGGTGAAAAATTACCCATAGAACAAAACGATGCCCATGCAGCGCTCAGGGGATATGCTGACAGCGACTTAAAATCCTCCATCATACTTTCGGCGGGAATGAATCCCAGACTGTACGGTTATTTAGAGCAGTTTGAGGATTTTTATCCTGATGAAAACGGGAAAATAAAAAAGAAAATTGTTTTAAAAGTCAGCGATTACAGGTCGGCATTGATTCAAGGTAAATTTCTGGCCAAAAAAGGACTGTGGGTTTCGGAATACAGAATTGAATCGGGGCTTAATTGCGGCGGACATGCTTTTGCCTCCGACGGATATTTGCTGGGGCCTGTATTGGCTGAATTCAGGGATAATCGGAAAGAGCTGATCCGGTCGGTTCACGAAATCATGGTACAGGCGCTTTCCAACAAAAACCGTTCGGTACCCGAAACAGCACTACCGTTGAAAGTTACGGCACAGGGCGGTGTCGGGATGGCTGAAGAACATCAATTTCTGATCAGCCACTATAAAATTGATTCGGTGGGATGGGGTACCCCTTTTCTATTGGTACCTGAAGCCACGACAGTTGACGAGCCGACCCTGAAAAAATTAATTGATGCGAAAGAAGACGATTTATATTTAAGTAATATTTCCCCATTAGGTGTTCCATTCAACAGTCTTAAAGGCAACAGCAAGGACATTGAAAAATTATCTTTGATCAGGAAAGGAAGGCCGGGTAGTTCATGCCCCAAGAGATTTGCCGCATTGAATAAAGAGTTTACCGAAAAAAGCATTTGTACGGCTTCACGGCAATACCAGTTTCTGAAAATAAAAGAACTGGAAAACGAAAAACTCACGACGGATAATTATCAAATAGAATATGATAAAATTGTTGAAAAAACGTGCGTTTGTACCGGTTTGGGGGCATCTGCCTTACTGGCAAATAATCTGGATATTCAGGATGAAAAAGATGGTGTTTCGGTTTGCCCGGGTCCAAATATGGCTTATTTTTCAAAAATAATGAGTCTGAAAGAAATTACAGATCATATTTACGGAAGATCAAACGTGATCACAAGAACCGATCGCCCGAATATGTTTATAAAAGAACTTAAAATTTATATAGATTTTATAAAAAATAAAATCGAGGAAACGAAAGCTTCCATGACAAACAAACAGGAAAAATATTTTTTAACTTTTGTAAAGAATCTGAAAGAAGGGATTAACTATTATTATGGTTTATTTACTGATTCGAATGACATTTTTGAAGACACGAAAGCCGGTATTCTAAGCGATTTGAATGCCAGTAGCAACGCTTTACGACTTCTGAATTTAAAACTGGAAGGTCTCTCATTAACAATCAGAACCGAAAACAAACGCCATTTGCCAAAGACCTCTTTAAGGGAAAAACGCGCCATTCCCCAATTGTTATAGTCCATTCCTCAACTAAAAAGGTTTGTGTAAAATACCTGAAATCAATACTTTAACCCAAAATTGTCATTTTAAAATAAGCATTTAATAATTTAATTAAATAATAATGACATTTGATTTATTTGGATAAGAGCTGACTAAAATGACAATTCGCATAAGAAAATCTAAATTCCGAGGCCTCGGAATAAGATTTTCTAACGCGGGGTTAACCCAGCCCGACTGTCCCGAGGCCTCGGGATCAGGCGGGGATACTCCTCACATTCCAACGCACTTGTCATTAGTTCATACTTCCTAATGACAAATCTGGGTTAACAGAAAAGCATTCTAATTATTATCTCATCCGTATTATCTTGTTTATCCAATTCACGTCACTTTAATATCCGTCATTTTTAGTCATTATTTCATTTTAAAGACTAAAAAATGAAGTTAATTACAGGATATGCCCCTAACACGTGGCATAATAGTTGCCTGTTTTTACCCCCACAAAAACCACAAACATCATGAAAAAACAATTATTAATCTTGTTGATTACAATTCCTGTTTTCTCTTCTTTATTTTCTCAAACAAATTCCATAAAAAATTATCCTTTAAAAGATTACATCGCCCCGGAAATTGAATACCGGCGGATGGATCTGGGCACACAGATGAATTTAAATGGCGGGGATACTTTTGAAGAAAACAAGGCACAAAACTACATAAACGCCAACTTCAACCTGTATTATTATGAATATCTGAACCTGGCCAAAGTGCAAAGAACAGAAGTCTCGACAATTTATATCGGTTATTCATCAACATGGAATAAAAACGATACTGTAAAATATTCATCTTATTACATGCCTGTCCGGTTGAATTATTTGACACAAACCCGGCTTTACCGTAAAAACAACAGGTTCTGGGGCATTCACGGTAATCTGAAATATTATTTAAATCCTTCGGCAAATAAGAAAACATCTGAAGAAAAGATCAAAGAATTCGGTCATATATTTAATATAACGCCTTACATTTCTTTGGGTAAAGGGCGTATTCAGCCCATTGAAAGCGCCCGTCAGGCCATGGACATTTTACTTTCCCTTCAAAAATACAACCGGCTAGCCGTTACTCCTGATAAATCAATGATTGATTCCCTTGCACGTGTAGTCAACCGGATCAGGTATAAAAGATTTTTCGATTTCCGGTTTAAAATAATCTATCAATTGGAAGAACTGGATAAAGCCCTGCAAAGCATGGGATTGGTTGATACCGCAGACATCATTTACTTTGCTAATCTCAACGATATCTGGAATTATGCCCAGACCTTTAAGAGAGGTTCGGGAGTACGTTACGAAGGAGGATTGATCCCGGAATTTTCTGCGAGCCAGACAAAAGAGGATGACCCGAATGTGCCCGAGAAGCTGGAATTTAAAAATATGAATTATGGTGTTTACGGATTCTTTTCCTTTAACAGGATGAGGCCCGTGAGTTATGCCTGGCAGTCCAACCTGATGATTGATCTGACGTTCGGTGTTGATCAGCGAGTAACCAAGAGAAGGGACGACACAGCCGGGGAAACATTGCCTGGTCATTTCAGGAGCATGCTGAATGCAAGCTGGCAGTTCGGTTATTTCCCCAATACAAGGACCTTTATGGGAATCACCCCTTACACCGCGCTGACATTTACGAAAGAAAAGGATGCCGGTAATACATTCGGGATCAATACAGGGTTCCGGTTCGATAGCTATTATTACATCTCTCCGCGGTTAAGGTTGAACCTTAGTGCAAACTTTTATTATGTGAATGATTTTGACGGGCAGGTTCCGACCCCCTTCTGGAACACCGTTACTTATACCGAACAAAGTATAAATAATTTAAGAAGAACAAACGCAGACATTCCATACCCGGTAAACGCAAATGTATTTGTAAAAAACGGGATTGCTTATGATTTTAGTTTTTCATTGCGTTATGCGCTTTTTTAAAAGACAAATTCAAAAATTTCCATTTATTGAAAATAACTTTTAATTCTTTCGTTTAAAATCGATTCTGCCATCAACATAGCTTTACTTTAATTCTTATTTTCGTGCCTTGAAACTTAACCAATCCATATTTTAAGATGATAAGAAAAATTGCCCTGTCCTTTGTAATGGTTTCTTTTGTTTTCTTAGTGGTAAGTTGCAAAAGCAAAACGAAGAAACAAGAAAAGCAAAAAGCCGTTCAAACAGAGTCAGTTAAAGACTTTGCAAAATATGCGCAGGTAGAACTGACAGCAGATATTTCAGGTTTGAGCGAAAACCAGAAACAAATGTTGAAACTGCTTTTTCAGGCGGCTGACCTGATGGACCAGATTTTCTGGTTGGAAAATTACGGCGATAAAAATGAATTGTTTTCAGAGCTTGAAAATTTTGCAGTTATCCAGTATGCCAAAATTAACTATGGCCCGTGGGACGAATTAAACAACCTCGTGCCTTTTGTTGCCGGTTACGGAGAAAAGCCGCCGGGAGCACAGTTTTATCCGACGGATATGACGAAAGAGGAATTTGAAAAGTTTGACAATCCCGACAAAACCAGTTTGTACACGCTTCTACGCCGTGATAAAGAAGGAAAACTGATCACGGTCTGGTATCATGAGGCGTTTAAAGAACAAACGGAGAAAGCTGCAGTATTGCTGCTTAAAGCCGCTGACCTTGCCGAAGATAAAGGATTTGCCAATTACCTGAAACTCCGGGCTGATGCGTTGCTTACCGACGATTATTTCAAAAGCGACATGGCCTGGTTAGATATGAAAAACAACCGCATTGACCTGGTGATCGGCCCTATTGAAAACTATACTGACCGGCTATTCGGATACAAAGCGGCTCATGAATCATTTATCCTGATAAAAGATGTGGAGTGGAGCGAAAAACTGGCAAAATATACCCAGTTTCTTCCCAAATTACAAACCGAATTACCGGTTCCACCTGAATACAAAAAAGAAAAACCCGGTTCGGATGTGGATCTGAACGCTTACGATGTGGTCTATTATGCAGGCGACTGCAACATGGCCGGGAAAACCATTGCCATTAATCTGCCAAACGATTCACGCGTTCAGCTCGAAAAGGGTACTCGCAAGCTTCAGCTTAAAAATGCGATGAAAGCCAAATTCGACCACATCATGGTTCCCATCGCCAACATGCTGATCAGCCCCGATCAACGGAAGTATGTGACTTTCCCGGCATTTTTCTCCAACACCATGTTCCATGAAGTAGCTCATGGTATGGGAATCAAAAATACCATCAACGGAAAAGGAGTGGTACGCAAGGCGCTCAAAGAAACTTTTTCGCCGCTCGAAGAAGGTAAGGCAGATATTCTCGGATTATTCCTTGTGACCAAGCTAAATAAAATGGGAGAGTTTACGGAAACAAATCTGATGGACAATTACGTGACTTTTCTGGCAGGCATTTTCCGGTCAGTGCGTTTTGGCGCGGCAAGCGCTCACGGAATGGCCAACATGCTGCGGTTTAATTTTTTCCTTGAACACGGCGCTTTCACCCGTAATAATGACGGTACCTACTCCATTAATCTGGAAAAAATGAAAGAAGCATCCACGTTGCTTACCAGGAAAATACTGAAACTTCAGGGAGACGGCGATTATGAAGCGGCAAAAAAGTGGATTGAAACCGACGGGGTTATCAAACCACAGTTAAAAGCAGACCTGCAACGGCTGAACGATGCCGGTATTCCTTCGGATATTTATTTTGAACAGGGCCCTGATGTTCTTGGCCTTTAAATATTTTGACAATCATTCACAAAATCAAATTTTTATAAAATTACAGAAATGAAAAAAATCAATTATTTGTTTTTAACCCTGTTGTTTTTTGCCGGCTTTGGCAGAGCCATGGCTGATGAAGGCATGTGGCTGCCAATGTTTATTGACAGGCTGAATTATGTGGACATGCAAAAGCTGGGTTTACAGTTAACCCCTGACGAAATTTACAGCGTGAACCATGCCAGTTTAAAAGATGCAGTTGTCGGGTTGTCCAACAGCCCGAACCCGTCCGGATATTTTTGTACTGCTGAGATAGTATCATCCAAAGGTTTAATGTTCACAAACCATCATTGTGGTTTTGAGTCGGTTCAGAAACACAGCACACCGGAACATGATTACCTCGAAGACGGATTCTGGGCAACCAGCATGGATGAGGAATTACCCAACGAGGGACTTACCGCTTCCATCCTTATACGCATGGCAGACGTCACGGACAGCATCATCCCTTTTATCAGCGACACGTTGACCGAAAGAGAAAGGAACTCTGCAATTCGGAAAATAACTGGCAGGTTGAAAAAAGCAGCTTCCGAAGACGGGAAATATAATGTAAACATCAAAAGTTTTTTTGCAGGTAATGAATATTACATGTTTGTTTATATTGTTTACAAAGATGTGCGGCTCGTAGGCGCCCCGCCTTCCTCCATCGGGAAATTCGGCGGCGATACGGATAACTGGATGTGGCCGAGGCATACAGGCGATTTCACAATTTTCAGGATATATACGGCGCCTGACGGTTCCCCGGCCGAATACAGCAAGGAAAATATACCTCTGAAACCAAAATATTATCTTCCTGTTTCACTCGATGGCGTTGAAAAAGGAGATTTCTCAATGATCATGGGATTCCCGGGAGGTACCGAAAGGTTTACGACCGCAGCAGGCGTGCAATTTAAACTCGATTATTATTACCCTCCGCTGATTGAGGTACTGGGAGAAAAATTAAAGATTTGGAAAGAGCACATGGATGCCGACAAAGAGGTTAAAATCAAATATGCTACCCAATATGCAGGCACAGCCAACGGTTGGAAATATTTTATAGGTCAGTCGAAAGGTGTAAAAAACCTCGATGTGGTTGGTCAGAAACTCGCATTTGAGAAAAAATTTCAGGACTGGGTCTCAGCCAGCCCCGAACGGGATGAAAAATACGGAAACGTTGTGAGTGATATGGCACGCATTTACAATGAAAGGTCCTCTTCGATAGGCCCGTTGATCTATGCAAGTTTAAGTGGATTAGGCGGTTCGGGCATCATTGAACTTGCCCAGGAATTTGGCGGATTGCAGGGACTTTTGGATCAGTATAAAAATGAAAAGGACAAGGAGAAAAAAGCCAAGAAAGAAGAGCAGATCAAACAAACGGCTGAAAAAATGAAAGAATCCGTTGAAGAACATTTCAAAGATTACGATGAAGCAACCGACAGGGATGTTTTTGCTGCCATGACAAAGATTTATTATGAAAAACTCTCTGATTCACTTCATCCGGAGATTCTGGATAAAAGGATGAAGAAATTCAAGGGTAATTTTAAGGCTTATGCCGATTATGTGTTTGCCAATTCGTTCCTTTCAAACAAGCAGAAAACGCTTGCTTTTCTGGATGACCCGGATTTGAAAACCATTGATAAAGACCCTGCTTACCAACTGTTTCAGGGATATATGGAAAAGATCATGGCCGCCTCGGCAGGCTACCGGAAAGACTCTGATAAAATGAGTTATGATAAACGGTTATTTGTTGAAGGCGTACGCGAAATGAATCCGGATAAGAAATATTACCCCGATGCAAACTCAACTTTAAGATTGTCTTTTGGAACCGTTGAAGATTATTATCCTGCCGATGCCATTCATTATGATTATAAAACACATTTGAGCGGTGTGATGCAAAAGGAAAACCCGGACAATGATGAATTTATTGTTCCCAAAAAACTGAAAGAATTATATGAAACAAAAGATTTCGGTCCTTATGCCGATGCCGACGGAACCCTGGTGGTTTGCTTTCTTACCAACAATGACATTACCGGAGGGAACTCAGGTTCACCCGTTATGAATGCCAAAGGGGAACTGATCGGGCTGGCCTTTGACGGAAACTGGGAAGCCATGAGTAGCGACATTGCCTATGCCCCCGGCCTGCAACGTACCATTGTTGTGGATGTCAGGTATGTACTTTTCATCATTGACAAGTTTGCCGGTGCAAGCAATATTGTGGATGAACTGACGATACATAAATCGGTTCCCAAACCGGTAAGGACTGAAAAAACGCTTGAACCAGTCCTGGAGGGAGCGTCAGTGAATTAGTTTACCGAATCAAACAAAAAGAAAAACCGGGTTGGAGGCAATCCGGTTTTTTATTAAAAGGTGAGCAAAGACCGGATAATTAGAAAAACACCAAAGCCAAACAAAGCGATCCCCGCGATTTTATTGATGGTGATCAGGAATTTTTCAGTCAGGAATTTTTTTAATCGGGAGGCGGTAAAAACCTTGAAAATATCAGATAAGAAAACCACACCCAGCGCTCCGGAGAAAAAAAGCATGAGTTTGTATTTATCAGCATGGTAAGTTGCTGTTGCGCTGACAACGACACTGATCCAAAACAACCAGACAAAAGGATTAGCCAGATTCAGCACAAATCCCTTGGCGAAATACAACAGCCGTGGTCCGTTATTGTTTTTATCATCATCAACATTTTGAACAACGACCTTATGACGGAATGTTACGATTCCGAAAACAATTAACAATGTCCCGCCGATTATTCCAAAAAATTTGTAATCTGCCAGGTTACCTGCAACACTTACGGCACCAAGCAACACAAGGACTACGACTATCAGGTCGTTGATGAAAACACCGAAAGCCATTAACACTCCGGACCAAAAGCCACGATGAAGGGCAGTGTGTATCTCAGCAAAAAATACCGGGCCGAAACCAAAAATAAATGCCAGTGAAAGGCCGAGGGCAATCCCTTCATACAGAGCGTTCATTGATCATTAAGTTAACTGATATAATGTTGTTCTCTTAAAAAATTCTCCCACTCGTCAATTCTTGAATTCTTCAATACACGGGGAAATTTATTGGCGCTTCCCAATTTACCTTTAAGTTTCATGTAGTCGTAAAAGGCCTTTGTAGGTAAGACTTTTACGTAAACGTCCTTTATGGCCTCAAGTCTTTCAACACGGTAATCATCGTTCAGATTTTTCAGGTAGTCATCAATTTTGTTTCGCGCAATCTTTTCACTCAGCGGGCTGTCGGTTCCGATATACCATTTGTGTGCAAAAAGACTGCCTTCCCTGATACCCATAACCGTAAATTCCTTGATAGCGATATTCATGTCTTCTTCCAGTAATTCGATGGCGCGGTTCATATTTTCTTCCGATAGATGTTCACCGCAAATGCTTATAAAATGTTTTGTTCTGCCCGTGATCACAATTTCGCTTTTCCTTTTATTGATAAACTTGATCGTATCGCCAATAAGGTATCGCCAGGCTCCTGCGTTGGTTGTCAAAAGAAGTGCATAATCAACGTTTTCCTCAATGCCTGCAAAACCGATCACTTCAATATTTTCACGCAGATTGCCATCGTCATCGAAATTATTGTCGTTAAAAGGAACAAATTCATAATAGATACCGTTGTCAATAACCATTTCCATGCCGGTGGAATGGGGTGTGTTCTGAAAAGCGATATATCCTTCCGAAGCAAGATAAGATTCGTTGTAGATCATTGGTTTGGCAAACAGTTTTTCAAAGCTTTTCTGGTAAGGTTTGAAAGAAACCCCGCTATGAACATAAACAGAAAGGTTCGGCCAGATATCATGAATGGTTTTTACCTGGTAATGTTCAATGATTTTTTCCAGTAAAATCTGAACCCAGGCCGGCACACCTACAATGATCCCGATATCCCATTCCGGGGCTTTTCTAACCATTTCCCTGAGTTTGCTGTGCCAGTCCGATTCTTTGGAAATGCGCTTCCCCGGCTTGTAAAAATGCTGGAACCAAAATGGAATGTTACCGGCCGTAATGCCTGACAAATCCCCTTCATAATAAGTTCCGTTGTACTGAAGGTGGGTACTGCCACCAATCATCAGGATTCCTTTTTCAAAAAATTCCAGGTCAAATTCATATTTCACCATGGAAACAAGTTGCCGGATACTTGCATTTTTTATGCTGCGCAGCATATCGTTCGTTACCGGGATGTATTTACTGGAAGCGCCCGATGTTCCAGAGCTTAACGCAAAATATTTTACCTTTCCCGGCCATGTTACATAAGATTCCCCGTTTAGCGAACGGTACCACCACCGTTTGTACATTGATTTGTAATCGTGAACAGGAACAATTTCGCGAAAAGTTTTTTCAACATCAGAAGATGCCAGGATTTTCGAGAACTTGTAATGTTCTCCAAATGCCGTGTATTGCGCATTTTTTAGCAGCTTGATCAATTGTTTTTTCTGGGCAGTTACAGGATTGAGTATTTTTAGTTTTTTCTCTATCGGCTTATTCCTGATGGCGTAAGCGCTTTTGATGATACTCCCCAATAATGGCATAATTTCCGTTTTTGAACCGTTGCCAAAGATATTATAAAATTCGGGAATCGGTTTTTGAGATATTTTCTGTTAGTTATCCGAAAATAATGTTGCATATTTACTGATTGGTTTCAAAGGGATTAATGAAACTAAGATTTAATGCATTGTATTATGAAATTGATATTTAAAATGTTACTTTGGGTTGTAATTACTGTCGTTGTCCTGCTTGGCGGGTTTCTTTTGTTTATCACGATCAAAGATTATCAGCCACCACCGGTTGAAGTATTGATGAAAAAGCAAACCGCCGCCGATACCTATCTTGAAAAAGACACCTTTAACCTGATATCATGGAATATCGGGTATGCCGGACTGGGAAAAGAAATGGACTTTTTTTATGACGGAGGAAAAAAGGTCAGGCCAACAAAAGCGTTGAACAGAAAATATTTTAACGGCATAAAAAAATTCATATCCGGACAAAAGGGTGTTGATTTTTTACTAATTCAGGAGGTAGATATAAAATCGAAAAGAAGCCACCGGATTAATGAAGTCGCTGAACTTGAAAAAATTATGCCTGAATATACTCCGGTTTTTGCAATAAACTACAATGTGCCTTATGTTCCCGTGCCTGTTTACGAACCCATGGGCAGTGTAAAAAGCGGATTACTGATTTTTTCAAAATATGAGCCCGAAGAAGCGAAACGTTTTGCTTATCCTCTGATCGCTTCCTGGCCAAACCGCCTGTTTCTGCTCGACCGCTGTTTTATCCTTGCACGTTACCGGTTAATGGACGGTAAAGAGTTGGTAATTATCAACACCCATAATTCAGCTTATGTTTATGACAGCGCCTTACGGGTAAAGGAATTGCAAATCATTAAAAATAAAATGATTGAGGAATATAACAATGGAAATTATGTTATTGCAGGAGGCGACTGGAATGCCAACCCTCCGGATTATCAGCCGGAAGGCGGATATAACGGACATCGTTTTGTACCTTCCGAAGTTAAAATGAGCGCGGTGTTATTGCCGGAAGACTGGAAATGGGCCTTCGACCCGAAAGCCCCGACAAACAGACAAAATGATAAGGCATTTATTAAAGGAGAGAACGGGACAACGTGTCTGGATTATTTTGTTGTTTCACCTAATGTTGAGGTATTGGAAACCAAAACAATTGACTTGTCGTTTGAAAATAGTGATCACAACCCCGTTTTTGTAAGGGTTGCTTTAAAGAAGTGATAAACGCAAAGCGGCGTTACATCAGTTTTTGATGAACCCGCCACCAACGATCGGGTATTTCGTTTTTTAGCGCTGTTTGATAGTCTTGGTAGGAGCAGGGGACAAACTGTTGACGCCAGTATTTATGTTGAAATTTATTTTCGATCTGGACCTCCATCCACCACCGGTCAGACTTTTTGCTTTTCAGGAAAATCAGTTCATCGTCGATGTCTCCTGCCGTGATAACAAACCGGACGTAGTCATCCGAATTCTCTTCCGGGATATCGCCTGGGCGGTTCATATACCCGTCAATAAAGTACCAGACCATTTGTGCGGCAAGATAGGCTGTTTGTCCGCGGTCATCCAGGTCAGGATTGACTTCGTAAATTCCAAAGCTGCTGAGCTTGTCGCTCATCCCGGCATAACGGCAAATTTTACAGGCCTCTTCACTTGTAAAACCGTTTGGACCTGCATAAAAGCTTCCGGGAGCATCCGAATGCCGCACAGCCGAAATATCAAAACTTAAAATGTCGGCATCCCTGATCAGCGGTTCGGCTTCTTCCATATTGGAACGAACCGTACCGAGGCGGTGAAGCTCGAAAAACATATTGTGCATTAACGTAATGGCATCCTGATCAACAAAATAACTTTGGTAACCGATATTTGTATAATTGAACAGGAAATTGGGTTGCTGAAGAATAATCCGGCTGAAAAATGACTTTGAATCCAGTTCAAGTTCACTGTTCCCCAAATCCAGTTGATAGTCAATTGTTGCTATATTAACAATTTTGCTCAGGTCCTGATAGGCTGTATAATTGGCAAATGTCAAATCCTGGCTCCCACCAATAATTACGGGAACAATATTGTGTTTTACCAGATAAGCGATTGCTTCTTTTAGCGCAAAATAAGTATCCTGAAGGGTGTGGCCTTTGATGATATTGCCAAGATCGGCTGTTTTGACCTGATTCCAGTGTGTGTAAAGCTGGTAGAGATAATCGCGGACGATATCGGGAGCTTTGCGGCAGCCTTTGTTCTGGAGGGCGGCCCTGTCTTCGGTTACACCAATAATAGCAATCGAAACATCCTCGAGGTCGGGAAAATCATCCTTTTGCTGATAAACGTTTATCAGGTTTCCTAATTTGTTTTTGTCAGTTTGCTTAAAATACTGATGCCCTTCCAGGTCAACCGGTTCAAAATAATGACTGATTTCCATTTTACTAAAATTATTTTACTAAAATTATATACTCCTAAAAAACGATTATTTAGTCAGAAGGTTACTTTTTCTTCTTGTAATAACGCTTTTTAGGTTTGTTTTCAGGGTCTTGTGCAATTTTGTAGCAGTCTTCGAGAGTCAAACTTTTAGGGTCTGTTCCTTTGGGTAATTTGTAGTTTTGCTTTTTGATGACCAGGTAAGGGCCATAGCGCCCGTTTAGTACTTGAACTTCTTTATCTTCAGCAAATTCCTTTATGATTTTTTGTTTTTCAGCTTCTCTTTTTTCATTTATCAATTTGATGGCTGTTTCCAGATCAATGGTCTGCGGGTCATGATCTTTCTTTAAAGAATAAAACTTGTTATTGTGTTTAATATAAGGGCCGTAACGACCAATGGCTACAGTAACATCCTGGTTTTCGTATTCACCCAGGGACCGGGGGAAGTCAAATAACTTCAATGCTTCTTCCAGGGTAATTGTCTCCAGGCTTTGATCTTTTCTTAAACCGGCAAACCTGGGCTTTGTATCGGAATCGGTATCTCCTATTTGTACAATAGGCCCGTACCGTCCTATTTTTACAAAAACATTTTCTCCTGATCCGGGATCTTTTCCAAGAAGTTTTTCGCCTGAAAACTTCCCGGAAGTATCTTGCGTGGTTTCTATTTTTTTATGAAACGGACCATAGAACTCTTTGATCATCTGGTTCCATTCCTTTTTACCAATGGCTATCTCATCAAATTCTTTTTCTACGCTGGCAGTAAAGTTGTAATCAACTATATTTTGAAAATATTCATTTAAAAAGCGGTTGACCAGTATTCCGATATCGGTTGGATAAAGTTTGGGTTTGTCCGATTCAACGTTTTCTTTGATCTTTTGTTCTTTCAGCTCCCCATCCCTGAGTACAAGAATATTAATTTCACGCTTTTCTGACGGGCGCCTTTCCTTGACAACATATTCCCGTTTCAGGATCGTTGAAATGGTCGGCGCATAAGTTGAAGGTCGTCCGATTCCCAGTTCCTCCATTTTTTTGACAAGACTGGCTTCCGTATAACGGGGAGGATATTTGGTGAAGCGCTGGCGGGCTTTCATTTCGATCAGGTCCAGATTATCGCCTTTCTTAACCGGAGGCAACATACCCTGCTGGTCACCGTTTTCTTCGTCTGAACTTTCGATGTAAACTTTCAGGAAACCATCAAAAGTAACCACTTCACCTGTTGATGAAAAATATTTATCCACAGCAGATGAAGAAATGGTAATGGTTGTTTTTTCAATATTGGCATCACTCATTTGTGATGCGATAGTTCTTTTCCAGATCAGGTCGTATAATTTTTTCTCGGCATCCGTACCGTCAATGGAGCGGTTATTAAGATAGGTCGGCCTGATGGCTTCATGAGCTTCCTGTGCGCCCTTTGTCTTCGTTTTATATTGCCGCGTTTTTACATATTCTTTTCCGAAAAGATTTTCTATTTCTTTTTTTGCCATGTTTAGCGCAAGACCGGACAAATTTACCGAGTCGGTACGCATGTAAGTGATCTTTCCCGATTCATATAACTTTTGTGCCACCTGCATGGTGCCGGCCACCGAAAACCCAAGTTTTCGTGCTGCTTCCTGTTGCAGAGTAGAGGTTGTAAAAGGAGGAGAAGGTGATTTTTTCCCTGACTTTTTTTCGACGGATGCAACCTGAAATACAGAATTTATGTGTTTTAAAAGAAAATCACGCGCATCTTTTTCCTGTTTAAAACGGTCGGCATATTCGGCAAAAATCAGCGGACCATTTTCTTGCCCCGAGATTTTAAGTTCGGCAACGATGCGATAAGAAGAAACACTTTTAAAATTTTTGATTTCTTCTTCCCGTTCTACAACCAACCTGACAGCTACCGACTGAACCCTGCCCGCCGACAACGCCGGTTTTACTTTTTTCCAAAGTAAAGGAGATAATTCATAGCCCACTAAACGATCGAGAACCCGGCGGGCCAATTGTGCAGAAACAAGATTATGGTCAATTTTTCTGGGGTTGGAAACGGCCTCATTGATCGCATTTTTTGTAATCTCATGGAAAACAATACGTCTGGTTTTGTTTTCGTCTAACTTGAGCGCATTGACCAGATGCCACGAAATAGCCTCTCCTTCACGGTCTTCATCAGTTGCCAGCCAAACGGTTTCGGCTTCTTTAGCCAGTTTTTTCAGTTCGTTGACAACTTTCTTTTTATCGGGGCTTATATCATATTGCGGTTTAAAATCATTTTCAATATCAACACTGATCTTGTTTTTATTGAGATCCATAACGTGACCATAACTGGATTTGACCACGAAATCTTTCCCCAGAAATTTTTCAATGGTTTTAGCTTTTGCAGGCGACTCAACGATAACCAGATTTTTTATCATAATAGTTTGTAATAAGATAAACAGGCATTAAAGAAAAACTGTGCAAAAGTATAATAATCATGAAATATAATTATTATTTACTTTTTCGCCTGGAGTTTAAAACATGATCACACAGCATTAAGTGTTTTAAATCCCGTTAAATGCAAATGCAGCCTTTATTTAATAAGATCAATATCTTCAATTAATTCCATCGTATCCGGATTGATGACTTTCAAACGGATTTTATCACCATTAATATAAAATAATGTCAAAGCATATTGAGTTGAAAACATTTCAACCGAAGAACTCCAGGGCAGTTGTTGCTGGCCGTAATAAGGCGCTCCGGCGGAACCGTTTGTTATTTGCCACAAAGGACGCGAGATTTTCAGCTTTTTCCCGTGGTAGTTTTCAGGGTAAATAACCGTTTTTTTTGTTATTTTCATCCGGCTGTAGTTATGCTCATCTCCCGCAAGCAAAGCGACGACTTTTTCACTTTTATTGATAAGTATATCAAGAAATTCATCCCTGCGCTGAATTATTCCCTTTTTCACAGGTTCTCCTGCTACCGTGGGCCTGATGTTGTTGTTTCCATTGTACCACATATCATTTTCGGCATGTCCCCCGTTTGGGAAAGCCGGTGTATGCAGGGTAACGAATATATGATCAATATCGGGGTCCTTATTTAGTTTTTCAATTGTTTGTTCAAGCCATGCCAGTTGATTATCCATGATGTAGCCGTGTGGGTTTCCGCCAATTTCAGGAATCTTATTTGCATTTACAGAATACCAGTAATTAGAATTAAGCACAATCATCGCAACATTTCCATAAGTATAATAATAGACCGTTTCCTTGTAAGGAGGAAAATTTGTTTTATCCGGTTGTGGATCATAAATTGCGCCATCTTCACTGACCGGACCATTATCGGGGTTTACGAAATTGTCAGCAAAAATCTTTTCTCCCGATTTATTGCTGAAAGGAAATTTATCAACCGAAACGCCATATTTTGAACCGTCGTTAAAGTTCGTAACCACAACTTCATGGTTTCCCATCCCGGCGTAAAAAGGTACATAATGCCAGAAAGGTTCCAGGTTTCTTTTCCAATTGGCATACTCAAGATTTGTTTCACCGATGTTGGAAGAGTAGCCGTTGATCATATCTCCCGTAAATTGAAAAAAGGCAGCATTATTGGCTAATGCAACTACGGCCATTTTCTTCATAATATACCCGTTGGTACCGTATATGTCACGTTCGCCCCCGCCGGCACCTGCCCGCGAATCACTGGTATAGGCAAAAACAAATGGTTGTTTGTCGCCGGGCTTCGGAGCGGTTTTAAATTGGTAGGTTTCAACATTTTCACCAAAATGAACGGAATAAGCATACGAGGAATCGGGTTTCAAATGATCAATCTTTATTTCATGCACTACATCTCCCAGCGGGTTTCCCATCCGGCTCACGGAGTGATATTCGTGTCCGTTCACTTCTACATAAGGATTGCAGGGTTTATTGGTTATAAAAGAGATATAAACTTCGTTATCAGTAACACGATTTACGAACGGACCCTCAATAATGGATAAGTCAACATTAAACGGTCCTTTTCCTTTGACCCGGATCCGGCCGTCATAAATAATCCGGCCTGATGAATTAACAATTCGGTAACCCAGCATGGCTTTTCCCGTTTCTTCCCACCCGGCAATATCGTATTTTTCCTTTAAATCCGAAATATTGATCTCTGCTTTACCATCCCGGATTTTTGAACTTTTTTTAAAAAAAACCAATTCCGGATAAACAGGTAATTCTTTTGGAAAAAGTCCGTAATAAATGGTTCCGTAGAAATCCCTGTTGTTGAAATCAAATAAAATACCCTTTTCAGTTCCTTTGGGTTGAATACGGATGTTATAAAGAGTGTAGAAAGTTTGTTTTTCGGTTAGCTTGCCGTTGTCAAAATATAAATCTCCCGAACTGTCGGGGACAATATTGGAGTAAACCACAGGAATCTGATTATAAGCCTTTTGCAAACTGGGGGTCTGCGAAAAAACGCTTATAAAAACAATCGAAAGCAGTCCGCTTAAAATATATTTTATCATATTATAGTTTTTCTTTTGCCAAAGATATAAATTTAAATTGTTTGTTACCAGTTGGCTCATGGCTCTATGTGTGATATATTTTACAGACTAAATAAACAATAAATCTTAATTCATTACGTAAGTAACTTTCTGAACAACTTTGACGTATGAAAGAAGCGTTATGCATTATTTTTCTTTGATATTAAAAAAGAGTAGTTAAATTTGCCCTCAATTTAAAAAAGATATTCAAAATATCCTGAGGCTAACTTTTAAGAGAGAAGTCTGATGAAAAAAAATTACTATTTATTATTGAAATCATTATTTGTACTGGTATTAGCGATAACGGTACTTTCTTCTTGTGTACCATTGAGGAAAACGGTTTATTTACAGGCTAAAGAAGTTGAAGACACAGCGTCCAGCTATGTAAATGATGTGAACTTTGATTACCGCATCAAACCCGGAGATAATCTGTATATCAGGGTTGTTACTTTTGATGCACAAACCACACTTTTGTTAAATCCTTTGCAAATGGGTGGTGGAAATGCGGCCACCAATGATGCAGGTGTTTACTTACAAAGTTATACTGTAAATGAAGCGGGATACCTTGATTTTCCGATGATTGGAGAGATCTATGTTAAAAATTTAAATACTGAAGAAATTCGCAGCCTCATTGAAGAAAAACTGAAAGAATATTTACATGAACTTGTTGTGGTTGTGAAACTGGTTAATTTTAATATTACTGTCATTGGTGAAGTAAGACGCCCGGGGCAATACAAAATTTATCAAACCGCGATCAATATTTTCGAAGCTATTGCTTATGCCGGT
>JAADID010000227.1 GCA_013151505.1 Chlorobiota bacterium
AGCTTGGTGACATCCACACTGGAAGGACATTCGGATTTGCAGGCCTTGCACGAGAGGCACATATCCATCACCTCATAAATCTCCTTGTGGTCGAACGGGTTGTCTTTGGGTGACCAGGTGAGGAATTCCCGTAAAATGTTGGCTCTTGCGCGTGTGGACTTGTCTTCATCTCGCGTGGCCATATAGCTGGGACACATGGTTCCGCCGGTCACCTCCGTTTTCCGGCAGGCGCCCGTTCCGTTGCATTTTTCAGCCGCCCGCAGGATACCCATGTCTTTGGAAAAGTCAAAAAAGGTCTCAATCTCCCTTGTTTTCTTTCCCGGTTCATAACGCAGGAAAGTATTCATTTCCGGTGTGTCCGTAATCTTACCGGGATTAAAAATATGGTTGGGGTCCCAGGTGTTTTTGATCTGTTTGAAAAGATCGTAGATCCTCTCCCCCATCATCAGCGGGATAAATTCTCCGCGCAACCGTCCGTCGCCATGCTCGCCGCTCAATGAGCCGTTGTATTTTTTCACCAGCCGTGCAGCCTGTTCACCGATCTCATGGAATAATTTCACATCCTCCGGATCCTTTAAATTAAGCACCGGCCTGATATGCAGCTCTCCTGTTGCAATGTGGGCATGATAAACCACTTCTTTACCGAAACCGTCCAGCATGGCTTTCATGTCGGCAATATAGGCCGGGAGCAGTGCGGGTTTGATGGCTGAATCTTCAATAACCGAAACCGGCTTGGCATCACCCGGCATATTGCTCAATATACCCAGCCCGGCACGACGCAAGGCCCAGACCCTTTGCATGTCGGGCCCTTCGATTACCGGGAAATGATAACCGTATCCCGCAGACCGCATGGCTTTCACCATGTCTTCCACCTTCGCTTTGATCTTCGACGGGTCATCTTCCGCAAACTCCACAATAAGTATAGCGCCGGGATCACCTTTGATAAAAAAACGGTTTTTGCGCTGTTCGATATTTATTTTGGTCAGTTTCAGAATGGTACTGTCCATCAGCTCAATGGCTGCCGGTTTGTGCTTCAGGGCAATCAAGTTAGCTTCCAGCGCTTCCGGTACGCTTTCAAGGTGGACGCAAACCAACGCCTTGTGTTCCGGCGGCAAAGGAACCAGGTTGAGTTTAACGGAAGTCGTAAAAGCCAGCGTGCCTTCGGAACCTGTTAGTAGTTTACAAACATTAAAATCAGTTCCGTCATCTGTAAACGGCGAAGTGTCAAGCAACTGGTCGAGGGCATAACCGGTATTGCGGCGTGTAACTTCCGGGTCTGGGAACTCCTTTCTAATCTCTTTTTTGTTTTCTTCATCGGAAAGGATATCACGAAACTGCCGGTAGATTCTTCCTTCTAAAGTCTCTTCATTGCATTTGGCTTCAAATTCCTTTTTTCCCAACGAACCGAAAGTCACCTCGGAGCCATCGGAAAGGATGGCATTGATCTCAAGCGTATGTTCCCGGCTGCTCCCGTAAATCAGCGAGTGGGCGCCGCAGGCATTGTTACCCACCATCCCCCCTATCATGCAACGGTTGGAGGTGGATGTCTCCGGGCCGAAAAACAGGCCGTAAGGTTCAAGGAATTTATTCAGTTCGTCGAGAATAACACCCGGCTGCACGCGTACCCATTTTTCACTTTCATTGAGTTCGAGTATTAGTGTCAAATGTTTGGAAACGTCGGCGATGATGCCGCCACCTACTACCTGGCCCGCGAGCGACGTTCCTGCCGTTCGCGGAATAATTGACACCTTGTTTTCCGAAGCAAAGCGGATAAGCTGTTTGATGTCTTCGTTATTTTTCGGATAGGTTACGGCAAGCGGTTTTTCACGGTAAGCCGAAGCATCGGTAGCATACATCAGCCGGATGGCTTCGTTATAAAGAATCTCACCATTAAAAGATTTTTTCAGTTGTTCCAGCTTGCTGTAGATGTTTTCCATTTATTCTGCTTCCGCTTCGGGGTACAAATATAAGAGGATGTGGGGAATTTGGATTTTGGATTTTAGATTTGGAATTTATGATGTTGGATACTGCCTGCCCTGCTATCATAGATTTAAGCGGGACGCTTAAAGCGAGGGGAATATAGTTTAGGCATTAAATAAAAAAGAATGAAGTTATCAAAGTTTTAAGCGGGACGTCTGCCTGACGGCGATGCAGGCTCAAAGCAGGGGTTATAATACCGATTGCAAAGTAAAATGCACTGTGGCGCATTTTAAAATACAATTGGTATAACTTTAAGCGGGACGCTTAAAGCAGGTACGACTGGTTAGATTTTCTTTACCGAATGGGCCGGTAGCCAGCCGATACTGCCGTTTGGGATGCGTATCTTGACCCAGTCGTTTACTTCATCAAGGATGCGGACTTTGGTACCTTCGTGGATCACGAACAGGTCAACGGCATTCATGGTCGGCGAACTTTTCACGGTAATGGTCGGCGTAAAAACAATGGCTTCCTTGTGCTCGCGGGTATTCACATATTTCTGCGAGGCAAGGCCGAAAACAGCCACCGAGATCAGGAAAAACAACAACCCGAAATAAAAAGCGGTTTTCCTGGCTCCGCGCGATCTTGAGAGGATAAATATTCCGATGAAAAAGACGAGGATAAACCATGAAACCACAGCAATGACCGCCCAGGCATTTGCATTGAACATGTTGTAAAAGTAATCCCACCAGCGCTGGTAAAACAAGCGGGGGACCCTTTCGATTTTATCCACGATCATGCTGTTGGCAATGTTGATGTTGAATTCGATATCCTCATTATTGGGATCCAGTTTTTTGGCTTTCTCGTAATAAAGGAGAGCCGAGGGGATATCACCGTTCTTAAAATAGGCATTGCCCATGTTATAATACAGTTTTGCCGATTCCAGCCCCTGGTTTGCAATCCTCTGATACACATTGATGGCCGAATCGTAATTTCCTTCGTTATAGGCATTATTTGCAATCAGCATTAACGAATCGGGATTAGCAGCTTTCAGGTTACCGGAAGACAGGATCAAAACAAATATCATCAGAGCTGTCATTCCGAAGGCTAAAATGATCTTCCGGAAAGCGCTTTTTTTGCTTTCCTTATAAGTATTGATATTTGATTCAAACGTTTTCATCATTCACTTACTTCAATCCTTTTTCCGCCTGCGAAATGGCATTCAGCGCTTCCTTGTAAACCGTATCCATTTTTCCGGTTTTCTCACCGGGTGCAAAACGGGCAAATTCTATGTTGTTCAATGTATTCACAAAATTGTCCACGATCTTTTCATCGGCTCCCTTGCTCGTCAGTGTATCCTTAACAGTCTCAATGGACAGGTTGGCCTGCGGAATACTGAACTTGTCAGCAATATATCCCCACAGCGCCTGTGCGATCTCATCGTAAAATTCTTTTTCCTTTCCTTCCTTCCTGAATTTTTCCGCTTTATGCAAACGGGTCCGGGCCACTTTGTTGGCTTTCCGCGTTTTCATCATACTGACGTTGCTTATCCGTTTTTCCTGCCGTTTCCACAAAATGATGACAAGAATGAGTAACACAACCGGAAGCGCCAGCAAAATATAAAACATGTCGGATTCGAAGAAAAACACATTGGCCGGTATCAAATCAAACGGCCCGTTTTTGATATGCCTGATATCTTTCCCGATGAACCTGATATCTTCCTGTGCCGAAGAGCTGTAAGTGACTGCAGAGGCATTTTTATCGCCTTTTTCCACGTGGATCTTAAACTCACCGGATGAGTAAGAATAATATTTCTTTTCTGCCGGGTTGAAAAAACTGAATGTAACCGGTTTGATCACAAAATCTCCGGGTGTACGCGGGATGGCGAGATATTCGAACTTTTTGCTTCCGCTGATCCCCGACTTCCGGGTTTTGATGTTACTCGAAATCTTGGGATCATAAGTCTCAAAATCAGATGGAAATTCAGGGGCAGGCAAATCCAGCAGTTCGAGATTTCCTTTTCCGATAACCGTAAAGGTCAGCGTCAGTGCTTCATTGGCTTTCAGGTTATCCCTGTCAATTGTGCTTTTAAAAGTGAAGTCACCCACCGCGCCACCGAAGTTTTCCGGTTTCCCCTTTTCAGGTAAGGGCCTGACCTTGATCTTAATGGGTTTCGAACGCAGGGTGGTTTCCACATTACGCACATTCCGGTTGAAAAACGGATCATTGAAGAAATCTTCAAATGGATCGTTGCTTCGTTTTCGCGGCGTATTTATCCTGATCTGTGCCGTACACTGCAGTTCGGCAGGGTCAATGGTGAGTACGCCCGGCTTCTGGGGAAAAAGAGCGTACCGGGTAATTTCAGCTACCGTATATTCCCGGCCGTTGATGACCTGTTTCCTCTGTTTTAACTGCGATTTGTTATCCGTCAGGCTTTTTGACCAGAAACCGGTAAACGACGGGGCTTTGTTCAGTATCAGGTTTGAAATGGGCACGCGTGTATAGAGCGTATAAGTCACGATCACCTGCTCGCCGATATACGGGTTTTTGTTGCTTACGGATGCTTTTACATACACATCGTCGTCCTGCAACCCCCCTGTCTTTCCCGAAGTTCGGTTTGTACCTCCACTGCTTCTGCCGGTTCCGCTTTGCGAGGAAGCAGCCGGCGCGGAACCTTTAACCACTTTGATCTTTAAACTGTTGGATGTATATTTCTTACCGTCCACAATGACCGAGGCCGGTGAGACTGTCACCTCGCCTTCGCCGGTTGCCTGAACAATAAAAGAATAAGTCTTCGTGTAACTTTGCTCCATTTTCCCGTTGATGATCTGAATGCTGGAGCTTGTGGATGTATTCGGACCGGAAAGTACACTTAACGAACCAAAATCGGGGGACCTGAAATTACGCCCGTCGGCATTGACTTCATAAGTGATCTCAAACCGCTCGCCGACGCTGACAACAGGTTTGGAACTGGCTATGAGTTTCACATCACCGGCAAATGCAGGAACAACCGCTATCACCGCCAGCAACGTGGCCAGTACCCTCACCCATTTCATATTTATCGTTCTGTTCAACAAAGCGTCAAAATTAAAACTTAATTTCAAACATTTTATTTTCCCATCCTTCTAATCAGCCAATCATCTTTCCATCCAGTCGCCAGTCGGCAGTCTTCAGTCTCCAGCCTGCCCGGATTCCGAAGGAGATGGTTCGCCATTCTACAGTCCCTGACTCTCCCCTTCCGTTGTTGGTGTCCCCACCAACAATTTTACCCTTTTACCCTCAACCCTTAGTGGCAGTTGGTGAGGACACCAACTGCGGATTAAATAAAATGACCCAATAATCAACCATCCATTCTTTCATTTTTTCATCCTTCCATCCATTCATCCACCCTTCCAAAGCATCCAGAATCCAGAATCCGGTTTACCAGTCAATTACCGATTTACTTGACTTTGCCGCCTTGGCTTTTTGTTTCTCTAATTTATGCAATGTTTTCTTTTCGTCGTTCTTCAGGGCCTGCAACATACGTGCAGCGTCTTTCTTTGAGATTTGCTGCTTTTGTTGCTGCTGTTGTTGTTTATTCTGTTGCTTTTGCTGGTCCTGTTTATTCTGATCCTTCTGTTGATCCTGTTTTTTATTCTGATCCTGTTTTTGCTTCTCCTTGTCTTTGTTTTTCTGATCCTGTTTGTTCTTCTCTTTGTTCTGCTTTTTATTCTTCTCTTTGTTCTTATCCTTGTTCTGTTTTTGCTGTTGTTGTTTTTGTTGCTGTTCTTTTAGTTTTTTCCGTGCATATTCAAGATTGTACTTTGCATTATAATTGTCCGGGTCCAGTTTTAAGCTTTGTTTGAAGGCATCAATACTCTCCTTGTATTTTTTGGCTTTCATCAATGTGTTTCCCAGGTTATAAAATGACTTTGCCCTCACTTCGGGAGTGAGGTTTGCAGCGGAAAGTTCATTGAACAATTTACCCGATTCCTCATAGTTGTCCTGTTTGTACATGGCGTCACCGAGGTTGAATTTTCCTTTGAAAGAATTGGGGTCTTTGTCGAGGGCTTTACGGTATTGCACCTCCGCATCGGAGAATTCGCCTTTCTCAAATTGTTTGTTTCCCTTACGCACATATTTTTTTGCATTTTGTGCATAAAGGCCCGATGAAAACAACCCCAAAACGATCAATATCAATAACCTGTAACGCATCATCTGTTTCTTATTTTCCAAATATATCCAATTTTCGTACCCAGGCCGATCTCCGGTTACTGATCAGTATTTCAAGTATCAGCAATAAAACGGCAATAAATAAATAAACCTGGAACCTGTGTCTGTAATTCGTAAATTGTTTTGTTTCAATTTCTTTCTTCTGTATCTTACTGATATCGTTAAATATCTTTTTTAAGCCGGTTGTCGTGTTGTTGGCCCTCACATAAGAGCCGTTACCGGCAGCAGCGATCTGACGGAGCATGCTTTCATCCAGCTTGGTAATAACCGTTTTTCCCTGCCGGTCTTTTTTAAATCCGATCTGTGTCCCGTAATTATTATACATCGGGATGGGTGCACCATCAGGCAACCCCATGCCGATGGTAAAGACTTTGATTCCTTTTTCGGCGGCAGCTTTTGCAGCATCCACGGCATTGTCTTCATGGTTTTCACCGTCTGTGATCACGACGATGGCTTTGTTGTGCTGACTGTTATCAAACGATTCGGTTGCCATTTTGATGGCAGCGCCGATAGCGGTACCCTGTGTAGGGACAATTTTGGTATCCACCACCGAGAGGAACAGACGGGCAGCGGAATAATCGGTTGTCAAGGGCAGTTGTTTGTATGCCCGCCCGGCAAAGATGATGATCCCGATGCGGTCGCCTTCCAGCTTGTCTATCAGGTTGGAGATCGCCATTTTGGCGCGTTCCAGCCGGTTGGGTTTAATGTCTTCGGCCAGCATGGAATTGGAAACGTCCAGTACCAGGAAAATGTCAATGCCTTCCCTTTTCACCTTTTCCAGTTTCGATCCGATTTGCGGATCCGCTATACCGATAACAAGGAAAATATAAGCCAGGATCGTCAAAAAGAATTTCATTCCCGGTTTGCCCGTTGAGGCGTTAGGCATGAGCGTTCTGATCACACTCTCATCGCCCAACCGCTTTTTTGCCCTGTGTTTCCAGTTTTTATACAACCAGAAAATCAGGATGAACAACGGCACCGCCAGCAGTGCATACAATAACTCAATATGTGCGAACCTTATCATTTTACTTTCTACGGTAACCTTTTAAAATACAAATACCTCAACAATATCTCCAGCACAAACAGCCCGAGCGCCCACAAGGCAAACGGCAGGAACATTTCATGTTTTCTTTTGAATTCCTGAATGTCAATCTTCGATTTTTCCAGCTTGTCAATTTCGTTATAAATTTCTTTCAGTTTTTTGTTGTTTTCAGCCCTGAAATACTTTCCTCCGGTTGTGGCTGCAATGTCTTTCAGCAGGTCTTCGTCAATCTGGACTTTCATTTGTTGCATGTGCGTGCGTCCAAACTGGTCCTGAACCGGATAAGGAGCATAACCCCGTGAACCGACGCCGATTGTATAAACACGAATGCCAAACATTTTGGCAATTTCGGCAGCCGACCGGGGATCAATGGAGCCGGCATTGTTCACACCATCAGTCAGCAAAATGATCACCTTGGAGATGGCTTTTGAATCTTTCAGCCGGCTGACAGCCGTTGCCAGACCATCGCCTATGGCTGTCCCGTCCTCGATCATCCCGCTTTTGATGTCTTTAAACAGGTTGATGATCATGGCATGATCGGTCGTCAAAGGAACCTGTGTGAAAGCTTCGCCACTGAAAATCACGATCCCAATCCTGTCGTTGGGCCTCCGTTTTATAAAATCAATAGCTACATTCTTGGCAGCTTCCAGCCGGTCAGGTTTAAAGTCGCGGGCCAGCATACTGCTCGACACATCCAGCGCCATCACGATGTCAATTCCTTCGATTTCCACATTTTTGCGGGAAGAGACCGATTGCGGACGGGCGAGGGCAATGATGAGCAGGGCCAGCACCAGCATACGCAGGACGAACAGGCTGTGTACCATCCATGTTTTGGGACTCCGGGGAACATTCTCAAACGGCTTGAGGCCCGAGAACCTGATCTCCGGATTCCGCTTCGGATACCGCCAGATATACCACGCTGTCAGCAGCGGGATGACCAGCAGCAGCCAAAAATATTCCGGGTTTGCCCATTGATCTATATTGAACATCGCTTATTCGTTCTCTTTTTTCGTTTCTTCTTCTTTAGTTTCACCCTCATCACCCGACGTTTCAGGTTGCGCTACAGGCGCCGGTTTGGTTTCTTTCACAAAATCAATACAATGATTTAAACTCAAATCATTCTCGAGCGGCGCAGGCTGTGCCTTGGCAAATTTGACAAGATCGGCCAGTTGCAGGACATCCTTCATTTTGCCAAACGCCTGGTCGTTGACTTTTTCCTCCATCAACCGGTCCAGTATTTCATCAGATGTCATCTCCGGGGCATCAAATCCATACCGCCTCTCAAAGTAATGTCGCATGATATCAGTCAGTTGCGTATAATATTCCTTCAGCTTCCCCTGTTGCCAAACCTTGGCCAGTCGCAGCTCCTCAAGGTTCTGTATGGCCTCCACATCCGGCGGCAGCGCCGGTTTGGGTCTTCTTACGAACAAAGGTTTGTCTTTCTTTTTCCTGCGGTAATACCAGATCAAAAAGAAAATCCCACCGATAATAACCAGACCCAGCAATACCCAGGGGAATATTTCGGCAAAAGTGTAGGGTTCACTCACCGGGCCCACAATGGGTTTAAATGCTTTGGTGGTATCAACCATAGGGGTAGTTACATTGAGAAAAAGTGTGTTTGTGTTGGCCGTATATTTTACCGAAGTGTCACCCACAGGGTGAAATCTGAATTCTGCAGGAGGAATTTCAAAATATCCGGAATCGAAAGAGGTAATTGTGTAAAGTTGCGATAAAATGAGATTCCCGTTTTTACGGGTAGTGTCAATGTCGTGCTTTTTGATCACTTCAATGTGGGCTGTAACCGTATCAACGTATTGCGGCCATTCCACCACGAAATTACCGGGGACGCTGATACCCAGTTGCATGCCGATCTGGTCGCCGATCATGATGGAAGCCGAATCCAGCTTTGCCCAGGCCTCAACGTTACTTTGCGCCTGTAGTTGCCATCCGGCAATTATGATCAAAATGGTTATTAATGTTTTCTTCATTTATATTTCTCTACTCGCCTTCGTCATTCACTTTCGCCAAAGAATAAATTCTATGGCTATTTATCATTCTATCCCTTCGGGATTTAACTTCACAAATCATTATTCACAAATCACTATTCGCCAATCTTTAATCCTTTTCATTTTCAATTACATTAAATCAACCTGTAGTATATTTGCGTTCATCATTCGTCACTCGTCATTCATCACTCGTCACTCGTCATTCGCCATTCATTTTTTTCATTTTTCTTTCCAACCTTTCAGGTCTCCCCCGCTCTTGTCTTTCTTCGACCTAAAAGGTTAACCTGTAACCCGTAACCCGCAACTTGTTCCCATTTCGTCACTCGTCATTTGGTTTCTCATTCACTTTCGCCAAAGAATAAATTCTATGGCTATTTATCATTCTATCCCTTCGGGATTTAACTTCACAAATTACTTTCGTCATTTGTCATTCACCACTCATCATTCATCACTCGTCAATCATCACTCGTCAATCGTCAGTCGTCAATCGTCATTCGTCATTCGTAATCCCTACCTTCTCGCCTCTCTTTTCCTGAACAGGTTCATCAACGGTTTCACGTAATCTTCCCCGGTATAGACTTTGGCCATATCCACGCCCAGCCGGTTGAACAGGACATCCAGTTCCTGCCGCTTTTTTACCGTCCAGTCTTCAAAAGCCCGTCTGACTGCTTTGTTGCTTGTATCAATCCACCGCATTCTGCCTGTCTCGGCATCCATCAGCCGAACCAGTCCCACATCCGGTAGTTGCGTCTCCACCTTGTCCGTTACCCTGATAGCGATCAGGTCGTGTTTGTGGTTGGCGATCTGCACAGCCTTTTCAAACCCATCGTCCATGAAATCGGAGATCAGAAATGCAATTGAGCGTTTCTTGATCGCATTGGTCAGGTAGCGCAATGCTTCCGCAATGTTCGTGCCATTGCTTTCCGCTTTGAAATCAAGCAGCTCGCGGATGATACGCAGGATATGTGACGTTCCTTTCTTCGGCGGGATAAATTTCTCAATCTTATCACTGAAAAAGATCACGCCCACTTTATCGTTGTTCTGGATAGCCGAAAATGACAAGACGGCAGCCAGTTCTGTAACCAGTTCTTCTTTCAGTTGTTTTTGCGTTCCGAAAGTATTGGAGGCGGAGACATCAATCAGGAGCATTACGGTCAGTTCACGTTCTTCTTCAAAGATCTTGATGTACGGGTGGTTGAAACGGGCAGTAACATTCCAGTCAATGTTACGGATGTCATCGCCGTACTGGTACTCGCGCACCTCGCTGAACGACATACCCCGCCCCTTGAACACGCTGTGGTATTCACCCGAAAAGATGTGGTGAGACAACCCGCGTGTCTTGAGATCTCGATCTTCCGTACTTTTTTGAATATTTCCTGACTGTCCATGTTGCGTGTTGCGTGTTTCAATTGCTGTCCGTTGTGGCGTTAAATCCCCGTAACCCGAACCTCGCATCCAGTACCCCGTTCCAATTAAGGCACTTCGACTGTATTCAGTATTTCATTAATAATATCCTCGCTCGTAATGTTCTCGGCTTCGGCTTCGTAGGTCAGACCGATGCGGTGGCGCATCACATCGTGGGCAACTGCACGGATATCCTCGGGGATGACATAGCCGCGTCGCTTGATGAAAGCAAAAGCCTTGGCTGCCAGTGCCAGATTGATGCTGGCCCTCGGCGATGCCCCGTAAGAGATCATGTT
>JAADID010000324.1:0-14499 GCA_013151505.1 Chlorobiota bacterium
GAATATTCCCCTATAGCAACATTAAATTGCGGTTTACTGGTACCGGGAGTTCCAATATATGACATAGCCCAATCACCTATACTTACATTATCAGTTGCATCGGTTATTCCCGATCCGACATATCGTCCAATGGCTACATTATGCTCCCCCCAGGTTAAATCGTAAAATGCCTTATAACCGATGACACTATTTTGACTGATATCGCTGTAAAGCCCCCCACTACTCCAATTGCCGAAATTATAAAGTGCTTTATACCCGATAATAACACTTTCGTGCGGATAAAAATCAACATGTATGTTGTTAAACAATGCTTTATTTCCTATTATAACCGAATTATCAGCATGGCCGGAAAACAATGTGCTGTCTCCCATCACAATACTCTCGCTTATGCCTCCGTTTTCCAATGCACTATGACCCACAACGATATTACTTTCCCCGGCTTTTTGAGATTTCAAGGCATTATTTCCTATGGCAATAGAGTTTTTTGGAAAATAAACCTGGGGATAGCCGGCATACTTAAGCGAATCCGCCGAAAACAACGCGGAATCTCCAATAGCAATCAGGTTTTCATTTTTGGTACTGCTGAACAAGGCCCGGTAGCCGATGGCAACCGCTTTACTCCCGCTAACGTTGTTTGACAAAGCCTGATGCCCGACCGCCACATTGAAGTTATTCGTCAGGTCATCCTTGCCCCCGGCACCTTCTCCCAGAAACACCGATTTCCCGGTACCGGTTTGCCAGATGTGGCCTTTCACGTCAAATTCCGAGCCCGGCGTTGAAGTTCCGATACCGATGCTGTCGGTGTTGTTGAAAACGTAGTTTTGCCAGCGTACCCAGTAAGAGGTTGCTGTCGTCCAGGAGCTGCCGTTAAAAACATACAACTGGCGGAGGTCGGTGTCGTAAACCATCATCCCCTTGTCGGTTTCACCCAGGTTGCTGCCGAAAGTGGTCCGTTGCGCCGTGGTCATGCGCGGGATCAGCATCCCCTTGTCGGATGATTTGACATCGAGCATGGCATGGCCGTTGGGACTGCTGCCGTCGGTGTTGATAGCCACCTGGCTGAATGCAGCGGCAACCATCAGGGTGATGAGGAGTGTGAGTGTTGTTTTTTTCATGATCGTTGGTTTTTTATTCCCCACCCTGAAGGGCGGGGTAACTGATTGGTTTTATAATGTGTTGTTCTCTCGTTCAGTTTCCCCGCCATTCATGGCGGGGTTACAGGGTTTATCAAATATGAATATGCTTCGTCACTGTCTCCGATTCATAGTTGACCTTTACAGTAAAGTTTCCTTTCTTTTCCTTCATGTCCACTTTTTCGTAATTGGAATTCCGGAATTGGTGTGCATGAATGATTTTCTGTTTTTCATCTTTCACGACTACCGTCCCTTCCCGAACGATATGGTCGAGACAAACAA
The DNA here is from genome assembly GCA_013151505.1 of Chlorobiota bacterium. Taxonomy (GTDB): domain Bacteria; phylum Bacteroidota; class Bacteroidia; order Bacteroidales; family F082; genus JAADID01. Next base: position 1,416 of record JAADID010000324.1, read on the forward strand.
ATACCTGATTGTTCAGATTACATACCAATAACATTGTTAATTACTTTTTCTGACAACAAAAAAAGAACAGCCAGGCCGAAAACCAAAATTATCCAGGTCATCAAAAGGTCATCATTCAACGGATTTTTTAATTATTCAAACAGATATGAATAACATAAAGGATGACATGCGATGTAATCCAACATAATAAATATCAGCTAAATAGATTTATTTTATGCATAGATTGATTATGCATTATCTCCCGATCTATATTTTTTAGACTTTTATATATTTACGCGTTTTTAGTCATCTCATTAAAGATTTATGTTTCAAATTCATTCGGAAAACTTCTTTAGTGTAATAATTTATACTGTTTTGCTGCTTGTAATAGCCAACCCTGCTTACCCAAATAAAAAGGAAGATTCAACCTATTTGCAGGCAACGGAATTGGTCCGTCAGGCTAAAACAACGGCGACCAATTCACCACAACAATCTCTGATACACGCGAAAATGGCAAGCCGGCTTCTGGAACGGTTCGGTCAGGATGATACGCTGCTCCCGCAAGCTTATTTCCAAACGGCCTATGCTTATTTTATGCTTGGCCGAACGGATTCCTCCGTGATGTGGCTCAACAGGATCTTGTCGCTACCGGACGCGGGTATCAAAATAAAGGCAAAGTCGCTGAACCTGCTTTGTATTGACTACCGTAAACTGGGAAATAACCAAAAAGCCTCTCAAATGGCACAGGAGGCTATAGCAGCTTACCGGTCTGTTAATGATTCTTCCGGTATAATGGACGCCATCATCAACAATGCCAAAGTGTATCATATAAGCGGGAACAATAAAAAAGCCATGCAACTTTATATGAATGCGCTGGAATATGCTGACGGTATAAATAACCCGGTCAAAGTCGGTTTTTTATACAGCATGATCGCCAATGTTTATATGGATATCGAACAACCTGAAAAGGGAAAAGAATATTACAGGAAAGCCATTCAGAAGTTAAAATTCAACAAACAATCAAACCGGTATGCCGATCTGTTAAACAATTACGGTATTGTTTTTTACGATGAGGGGATGTATGATTCGGCTTTGTTTTATTACAATCAGGCAATGGATATCTATCAGCAGATCGGTCAAACCGATGCCATCGCAGTGTCGTATCAGAACATAGGCATAACCTACGTACAAATCCAGGATGAGAAGAAAGGATTGAGATTCCTGCATAAAGCACAGGATATCTTTAAAAAGCTGGAATTACCAGGCGATCAGGCCAGCGTAAATGTTGACCTGGGTAACGCCTTTATCGAAACCCGGCAATACGATTCGGCTTCATTTTACCTGGAACGTGCCCTTGAAATTTCGGATAATATTCAAAATACCTATTACAAAAAGCAGGCATTGTTTGCTTTGTATGAGTTGTATGAAAAATCAGGAAACGATCGGCAGGCATTAAATTATTACAAGAAGTATTCGGCGTTTAAAGATAGCCTGGATAACCAATCAATGAAAAAGAACCTTCAGGAACTGGAAGTGAGATATCAAACAGCCCAACGCGAAAATGAGATTGCAAGGCTTAAAAACAGGGAGCTTCTTGACAAAGCTCAAAAACGTTTATTAATCGTAGGGATTATCGGTTTGATACTTGTCTTCGGATTTGCGTTGACTGTCATCCTTATTCGCAGGAAAAAAGACAAAGTGATCCAGCATCAGAGAATACTGATGCATCGCAAAGAAGAAGAACTGGCAAAGGCGGAACTGGCACGCCGTCAGGCGTATGAAAAGCAATTAGAGAGGGAACTGGAATACAAAACCAAACAACTGGCCACACATGCCCTGAACATGATGCAAAAAAACAAACTATTGCAGGACATTACCAATGACATCGAGGCCCGGATAAATTCTGCGGATTGTAAAAGTAAAGAAGCCATGACCGAGGTTAAGATGAGTATAAAACAAGGTTTGAATGTGGACAAGGACTGGGATTTGTTCAAAATGTATTTTGAACAGATCAACAAAGACTTTTTCAGGGAATTAAAAAAAATGAACAACAGGCTGACAGGCAACGATTACAAACTGGCTGCCCTGATCAAGCTGAATATGAGCATCAAGGAAATGGCTTCGGTACTCAACATCTCTCCCGACAGTTTGAAAAATGCCCGTTACCGCCTCAAGAAAAAGTTGAACCTGAGAGAAGAAGACAACCTGAATGGGGTGATCAGGGATATATAAAGCGGGAGTTTGGGTATCTTTTTACATAGATCAGGAACCCTCATTTTTCCGGTTCATTCCACCTGAATGAAACAAGTGATTTATCTTTTTTAAGACCTGTATCGGATCAGTAATCACCTGTTATTTTTAAATCTTTTCATATCCTGCCAACCCAAGAATAGTTATTTTTGCCCTGATGTTGAATTTTGCCGACAAATTACAGGACAATATCTTTACAACGGTCTCACGCGTTTGCCGTGAGATGAACGTGAAAGTGTTTGTGATCGGTGGTTATGTACGTGATCTTTTACTTGAAAGACAATCGAAAGATGTGGATTTTGTAGTGCTGGGCAGCGGGATAGCGGTGGCCAAAAAGATCGCGGAAGCATTCGGCCGTGGTGTGTATGCAAAATATTTCAAAAATTTCGGGACGGCCATGATCAATGTCGGTGACTGGCAACTTGAGTTTGTTGGTGCCCGGCGCGAATCTTACCGCCGGAATTCACGAAAACCGATTGTGGAAGACGGTTCTTTTTCCGATGACCAGCGCAGGCGCGATTTCACGATCAATGCCATGTCGCTGAGCCTGCAGATCAAAGACTACGGCCAGTTGTATGATCCTTTTAACGGCCTGGAAGACCTTAAAAACAAATTGATACGCACACCGCTTGATCCTGATATTACGTTTTCGGACGATCCCCTCCGTATGATGCGTGCCGTCCGTTTTGCCACACAGCTCGATTTCTCCATTGAAGTCAATACCTTTAATGCCATCAAACGGAATAAAAACCGGATTACCATTGTTTCACCCGAGCGGGTGATTGATGAACTGAACAAGATCATCCTCGCCGGTAAACCCTCCAAAGGGTTTAAAATCCTTGACGAAACCGGATTGCTGGCGATTATCTTTCCGAAGTTTGTTGAACTGAAAGGCGTGGAGATCATAAATGGCCAGGCCCACAAAGACAATTTTTATCATACCCTTCAGGTGCTTGATAACCTGGCTCAAAAGAGTGATAACCTATGGCTGCGGTGGGCTGCGCTGTTGCACGACATCGCCAAACCCGTGACCAAGCGCTATGAAAAAGGAGTGGGGTGGACGTTTCACGCCCATGAATTCATTGGAGCCAAAATGGTTCCGAGTATTTTCCGGCAACTGAAACTGCCCATGAACGAGCGCATGCGCTATGTTCAGAAACTGGTTCAGTTGCACCTGCGCCCGATCGCGCTGGTACATGAAGTGGTCACCGACTCGGCCATCCGGCGGTTGCTTTTTGAAGCCGGAGACTACATTGACGACCTGATGCTGCTTTGCGAAGCCGACATCACATCCAAGAACGATGTAAAGGTCAGGCAATATTTGAAGAATTTTCATAAAGTCAGGGAGAAGCTGAAGGAGGTTGAAGAAAAAGACCGGATTCGCAACTGGCAGCCACCGGTAAGCGGTGAAATCATCATGGAGACTTTCGGCATCAAGCCGTCAAAGCAGGTGGGCCTCATCAAGACGGCCATCCGTGAAGCGATTCTTGACGGGGAAATACAAAACAATTTTGAAGAAGCTTACCGTTTTATGCTCCGGGAAGGAAAAAAACAGGGACTGAAAGTGAAAAAGATAGTTGATAACCCACAAGAAAAATCAAATTGAGTCCGGCAAAAAAAAACCTCGTCGTTGTTGCAGGTCCGACTGCCTCCGGGAAATCCGATGTGGCCATTTTGCTGGCGAAATATTTTAAAACGGAAATCATTTCAGCCGATTCAAGGCAGTTTTACAAAGAGATTCCCATCGGAACGGCGGCACCCGGCAGGGAACAACTGGCAGCAGTCAAACATCATTTTGCAGGCCACCTTTCCGTAAAAGACGATTACAATGTTTCCCGTTTTGAGCAGGATGTGTTGAACCTGCTTGATGAATTATTTAAAACCCATGAGGTTGTGATCATGGTCGGAGGATCGGGATTGTACATTGATGCTGTTTGCAAAGGGATTGACGAACTGCCGGAACCGGATGAAACGATCCGGAACAGCCTGAATGAATTGGTTGAAAAAAAAGGTATTGGCACACTGCAAAGAAAGCTTAAACGGCTTGACCCGGCATATTACAACCAGGTTGACCTGTATAACCCAAAACGGTTGATAAGGGCCATCGAGGTTTGCCTGCAAACGGGAAAACCCTATTCACAGCTCCGGCAGAATAAACCGAAGAAAAGAGATTTCGATATCATCAAAATTGGCATGGAGGTTCCAAGGGAAATCCTTGTGGAGCGCATAGCACACAGGACGTATGAAATGATGGAAAAAGGGTGGCTTGAAGAAGCACTTAAAGTTTACCCGATGAAAGATTGCAATGCGCTGAACACTGTGGGGTACAAAGAGCTATTTAAATATTTCGACGGCGAATGGGACCTGGATACAGCCATTCAAAAAATTATAACCAACACCCGCCGTTACGCCCGCAGGCAAATGACATGGTTCAGGAAGGATAAAGCGATTGCCTGGTTTGATCCTTCGGATGTGGAGGGGATGATCCGGCTGGTTGAGGAAAAATCAGGAGTTAGCAGTAATGGCGTATCTCCCTGACCGGTTTTTACAGATAGTACATAGCTGCATTTATCCAAAACCCTGAAAAAATATTCAAGAAGCGTATCATTTTACTTTCCGAGATAATACTCAATCATCCCTTCCATCGGTTCCTTGATGATCTTGCCCGCTGATATACCGTTTTCAGATAAAATCTCCTCGAGGATTTCCCGGAAGTTGAAAGCAATGGATCCCACAAAGCTTACGGGAAGTGAAGTGTAACCCGCGTATTTTGATATTTGTACTTTGATAAAATCGTTGAAGTTCCGTTGAACCAACTGCCTGAAATAAGGACGATCAAGGTTTTCTTTTATGAATTTCGTCTGCTGCGAAAAGAAAAGGTTCGGGTTAGGCTGTTTGTATATCCTGTCAAGAGCGCCGGAAAAATCAAGGTTGTTATCCCCGTAAAACATTTCTGCAATCTTATCATCTGCATCACCGATCAGGACATCTCTGACCAGCAATTTTCCCAGATAGGTTCCGCTGCCTTCATCACCCAGCAGATATCCCAGTGAGGGGACATTGGAAACAATTTTTTGACCGTCCCACAGGCAGGAATTTGATCCTGTCCCCAAAATGCAGGCAATACCTTTTTGGTTACCCAGCAAAGCAATGGCCGCCCCGTGAAGATCATGATGCGTTTCGACAACCGCATTTGGAAATGCAGACCGCACGGCTTTTTCCACAATGGCTTTGTTGGCTTCGGACGATACTCCCGCCCCGTAAAAATAAATATGGCTGATCTTATCGGCCGGTACGCTTTCAGCCAGCGTTTTCGAAAGTGACTCTTCAAATTCACGTGGATCGTAATAATACGGGTTAAAGCCGGAAGTGTATATTTCACCGGTTACCTGCTTGTTGTCAATTAATATCCAGTGTGTTTTGGTGGCGCCGCTGTCTGCAATAAGTATCATAATAAAGCTGTCAGATGTGGAATAAATATGAACAATCCGATGATGGCAGCGGTGATGGCAGCCACAAGAACAGCACCTGCAGCCATGTCTTTTATTTTGCCTGCTTTGTCGTTATATCCCGGTGAAACAAGGTCCGTCAGCGCTTCCGTTGCCGAATTGAAAATTTCGGCGGAAAAAACAAAACCGGTGGCAAATACAATAAAAAGCCATTCGGCAACCTGTAGTTCAAGCCATATTCCGGCCACAACGACCAGCAAAGCGATGATCACATGAATTTGCATGTTGCGCTGTGTTTTGAAAACGGTTGCAATCCCCCTGAAAGCATAAACAAAGCTCCTTGCCCGTTTCTTTAATGCCGATTTTTCAGATGTATTATCCGCCATAGATCATGGATTTTATTCTGTATTCTGTCAAACAAAACTAACGAAAGTTTTGCACTCTTGCTCACCGGGTGATGACGATTTTATTGTTGAGAACAATTCCGCCCGGTATTTGTGATGAATGTCATTTTGATATCTTTGCCCGAAAATCAGAACAAATGAAACAACTGCTAAAAACCATCCTGGCCGTTTACATGACCAAACGAAAAAAGAAACGGGAGTTTACCACGGAAGAACTGGAATCCAAACATATTAATCCGGGACAGAAATCGTTTAACGACAGCTCTTATTTTGCCGGTATTTCCAAAGAAGGATTTACTTTTGTTACGCGGTTGTCATTCCGTTCCGACAAGCCCAATGAAAACTGGATGAAAGTCGCCATCCCCGGTGAAGGGGTTTGGGGATTTGAAAATCGTAAAATGCCCGAGGGGGAGGGATTCAAACAAGGCCCGCTGGAGTTTGAATGCCTCGTTCCGGGTGAGAAATGGCGGATAAAATATGAAGGGAAACTGCCACAGGGGAAAAAAGAAGAAAAGATAAAAATTGATCTGGAATGGACAGGCGCCGCGCCGCTGGTTGTTTTCGACAAAGTGGGAACAACGGCATTGCAGATAGGAAAACAGATTGCCAGCGAAAGGTGGAACCGCACTTTCTTCAACCGGTTACGCGAACTGGATCAGGTGCATTATGAACAGGCGGGCGCCCTGCACGGAACCGTCGAATGGAAAGGGAAAAAACATGAACTGGAATTTGTCGGCGTACGCGATCATAGCTGGAGCACAAGGAACTGGGAGGACTGGGAACGTCATTTCTGGTTGCTTGGCGTACTTGAAGACGGCCGCTTTTTTAATTTCTCGCTCATCAGTTACAGCTTTGTAAAAAATCTCCAGGCCGCTTTAATTCAGGATAAAGATGAGTGTAAGACCCTATTCAAGATCCCTTCTTTTGAGCAGTTAAAATTTGACGGCCTGATGCCCAAATCGTTTTCTTTCATGGTGCAGGAGGATGCCGACGGTCCGCAAAAAAAGCTAACGGTAAACATGCGGACTTTCTTCCCCTTCAATCTGGATAAAGTTTATTATGTGCGGGAGGCGGAAGCCGAATTTATTTACGACGGAGTAAAAGGCGTTGGTATTGCTGAAATGGGAATTAATCCGGGGAAATATGAAATTGACATCAATAGTACCTGTTGAATCGCTGAAACCGGGGCAGGGGGGAGGAAAAGCCCGCGGGCTGGCCATGCTGAAGCATTTCGGGATGAACATTCCCGAAACCTATGTGTTGCTCCAAAATTCACCCGGTGAACTGGAAGAGTTTTTGAAAGCTCTTCCCGGCGACAAACCCTTTGCGGTCAGATCTTCGGCAGAAGCGGAAGACGGCGCAGAGCATTCTTATGCCGGACAATTTGAAACCTACCTGAATGTCAAAGGTAAAAAGGCGCTGTTGAAAGCAGTAAACGCCTGCTTTGATTCCGCCCGTTCGCACACTGTTGAATCGTATAAAACGAATTTTCAGACAGGCAACGGAGCCGGCATGAATGTCATCATCCAGGAAATGATAGAACCAGCAGTATCGGGTGTGCTGTTTACGGCCGACCCGGTAAAACAGCGGCACGACCTGATTGCCATCAGCGTAACCGAAGGCATTGGCGAAGCACTGATGTCGGGGCACAAGGCAGGCGAAAATTTTTCTTTTTACAAATACAGTCATCAATATCCTGAAAGCAAACTGATCAAAAAGGAATGGTTTGCCGCGTTGGTTGATAAAGCCCTGGAAATTGAAAAAAAATACGGCGCTCCCGCTGATATTGAATGGGCCATAGACAAAAACGGCAAACTCTGGTGGCTTCAACTGCGTCCGGTGACCAACCTGGATGAAGTTCACCTGAACGAACTGGACGACAAGCCGCTTTATGAACAGCCCGTTTATACGAGGGGAAACATAGGTGAAATGATGCCGGGTCCCGTGACGCCGTTAACCCTTTCCACTTTCGCCCGTGCCATTGAAGTGGGTCTTCAGGTTTTTTACAGGAAAATAGGAGCCCTGGAGGAATATTCGGGGAAAAATTTATTCGTTCATTCATTTTACAATCACCTGTTTTTCGACATGAACAGTCTTTACAAAAGTGTCAGGCGCGTGTTTTTGTCGAAAAAAGAAAACCTTGATTACATCATCGTCGGAACCCTTGTGCCCGGTGTTGAAATAAAAAAAGAAGTGGGTTTTTTCAGAGGGTTTATCAATTTTATCAAAATGATAAGCTACATCAATTCGGCGTCAAAAGCCAGGGCGAAACTTAAGAAGCTATATGAGACCTTTACGCTTGAATGTCCGGAAGATGTCAATGAATGTTACGATCTGATCAATAAAAATCTCCGGGTGCTTTTTGATGCCTATACGCTTCATTATGTGACCTCGTCGCAGTCGGGTTCACATTTTGCCACGATACTGAATATCCACTCCAAAGGAAAGATGCCGCAGCGGGAACACCTGGAACAGGTTGCCCGCCTTTTCAACAACATCCCTGAAATTGAAAGTGCCCATGTGCTTGAATCCATTGACAACCTGGCCGGACAACTGGCAAAAGAAAAAGACATCAGGTCCCTTTTTCTAAACGTTCCCAATGATATCTCGCTGAACTATTTAACCCGGACAGGGCCTGAAAACATAATAAAGGAATGGAATGAATTTATGGCACGTCATGGCCACCGGTGTGTCAGGGAAGCCGAAATGATCGAAAAAGAATGGGCGCTGGATCCAACGACTTTGATCGAAGGACTGAAAACCAAGACACAGTTGATCCTGGAAGGATTTAACGGCCATGTCAACGGCTATGCTTCACAAAAAATTTCGTTGAAAGATAACGGCCTGGGATGGACGGGAAGAAAGATCGTCGGGTTTTTGTTGCCCAAAGCCCGGCTTGCTGTGGCACGTCGCGAGCAGACCAAAGCATGGTCAATCGGCGTACAGTACCGGTTTAAAAAAGCTTACCGTCTCCTCGCAGAGATGATGGTTGAGAAAAACATACTCAACGATAACGAATGAATTGATATTCTTTTTGAAACATGACGAAATAGGGGAGATGCTGAAATCGGGAGATTATGCTTACTGGAATCGGAAAGCCGAAGCAAGGCGGGCTTTGTATCCCGAGATGAAAACTCTTTCCTTTCCCGACCTGATCAAAGGCATTCCTTATCCTGAAGAAAGCGGTTTGGAAAGCACAACTTCGGACTTGTCGGGCATACCGGTCAGCCGCGGTATTGTCGAAGGAAAAGTCAGACTGGTTGACACACTGGACGACGCCCGGAAACTGAAAAAAGATGAGATCATGGTTGCCCGTTTTACCGACATCGGCTGGACCCCCTTTTACAGTGTGGTTTCGGGCTTGATAACGGAAATAGGAAGCCCGTTATCACACGGCGCGGTAGTCGCCCGCGAATACGGACTGCCGGCGGTGGTCAGTATGAAAGGCGCCATGACCAACCTGAAAACCGGTCAACGGATCAGGCTCGATGCAGTAAAAGGCGAAGCGGTAGCGCTCGAGTGAAAATTTTTTGCAAATTTGCAGACCGAAAAAGTTCATTTTTTATGCGGCAATAGCTCAGTTGGTAGAGCATCAGCTTCCCAAGCTGAGGGTCGTGGGTTCGAGTCCCATTTGCCGCTCCTGAAACCATCCTGTTAAGGATGGTTTTTTTTTGGCATAAATCTCAAATATCAATTCTGCAAAAGATTATTTATCGCTTTTCGCCATCCCTTCCTCCGGTGTTATACCAATTGTATTTTAAAATGCGCCACAGTGCATTTTAAAATTTATCCCGTTTATACGGGAGTAAATACCTGTTCTCAAAGTACGGGGGACGTTTATTACCAACCTTTCTGCATACCAATGGGTTGGTGTAACCTGTTACTTGAAAAAAATCAGTATATTTGAAAGAAATACAATTTTCCGAAGGATCAACACGTAAACCGGCAACTATCCAGCATCAAAAGAATAGAAATGAACAAACCGACAATAACGCTCCTTTTTTTAGCGCTGTTATTCACTTCCTGCGGGGGGCAGGAAAACAGGAACCAGAATGTTGAAATACTGAACATAGTATGGGAGACAATCAATAGCCGGTATTTTGATTCCACATTTAACGGGCTGGACTGGAAAGCGGAATATGAATTCTATAAACCCATCGTTGAAAAATGTGAGACAGATGACTCCCTGTTTCATTATCTGAATCAGATGCTTTTTAAATTGAATGTCTCGCATTTATTTGCCCTTCCGCCGGATGCTGAAGATGAAATCGGATCGCCGCAGCTTTTTCTTGACGGTACGGCCGGAATGGATTTGAGATTGATAGATGGTGAAGCGATCATCATTTCGGTAAAGGAAAATTCAGTTGCGTTCAATTCCGGTATTAAACCGGGGTACGTTTTAAAAACAGTGAACGGGAAATCCATTGCCTCATTTATTGAAGAAAGAAAGTCAGAACCAATTCCGCCGTTCAACGAAAGAAACATACGGCTGTTGAGTACCGAAAACATCATCAGGGAACTGTATGGCACACCGGGCGACACGGTCAGCATCACTTACATTGACGAAAATGATTCGGAGCACAATGTATCGCTACAGCTTGAAAACAGAAGCAGCGAGAAGGTGTCTTTCATCCCTTCGCTGCCACCGATGTATGCGTCCTTTGAAAAAAGAGTGATCAATGACAATATTGCATACATCCGTTTTGATGTTTTTCTGCCGGTACTGCTTGATTCTGTCGTCAACAGTATTTCGGAGTTCAACCGGTATCCGAACCTGATCATTGATATCAGGGGGAACCCCGGCGGAGATTTTAATACGCGAAGGACGATCGCGGAACAATTCGTCAGTGAACGGACACTTTTCTGGAGATATCAGCGAAGAAATGATGTGAATGAAGTGTATTTAAATCCTTCGCCCGACCCGTACCTTGGGGAAGTGGTCATCCTCATTGATGAGTTAAGCAGTTCGTCAAGCGAAGAATTTTCAGGTGCAATGAAAGCCATCGGCCGGGCCACCATTATCGGACAAAGAACTGCCGGAAAAGTTTTAACAATGGAGATCGTTGAGTTACCCAATGGCGGACTTTTTGTTTATCCGGACCAACAAACCCGGACAGCAAAAAATGAGATACTGGAAGCCGTCGGCATCTTTCCCGACATAGCGGTTGACCGGAACAAAGATGATCTGTTGAACGGAATTGATACACAACTTGAAACAGCCGTTAAATATTTAACCCGACGATGAACAGGATAATTTACATACTGATTGTGGGGTTTGCCGTGCTTGTAAACTCCTGCCGGTTGCAGGAAACGAAAAATGGCATGACAAAAAGTGAAAGACTTGCTTTGTTTGACCAGGTGTGGAACAATGTAAATGAGCAGTTTTACGACCCGGATTTCAATGGCGTTGACTGGCAGGCAAATTATGATAAATACAAGCCCCGGATAGAAAATTGCACACAAACCGATTCCCTTTTCATTTTGCTGAATACCATGCTGTTCGATTTGAACAGTTCCCATTGCGGGGTCGGAATGATTTCGGAGATGGAAAAAAATGTTTCACCCTATCTTTTTGCGGAAGGTACGATCGGAATTGATATCAGGATTTTAGATGATGAAATGATCATCACAAAAGTTATTCACGAATCGGTCGCAGCGCTTTCAGGCCTGAAACCGGGTTATTTGATTCAAAAGATTGACGGGCTGTCGCTGGATGATTTCCGGAAATCAACAATTTACAAACCTCCGTTTAACGATAGAAACAAGAAATTCCATTTAACCACAGAGGTTCTCATGCATATTTACGGGAAACCGGGAACGGGGGAACGGCAGTAATCATTGAGTATTCAGATGAAAACAATGATCAAAGAATGATTAAGCTGGTACGGACAAAAAGAAAACACGGGGTTATCCTGGCTGAGGGGTTGCCGCCTGCATTTGTTAAATCCGAAAGTTTTTTCCTGACTGACCGTATCGCTTATCTCGGGTTCAATGCCTTCCAACCTGAAAATTTAGAACATGTTATCACTGATTTGCAAAAAGTTGATCAGGCAAAAGGGTTAATATTAGACCTTCGTGGAAATGACGGAGGGTCCGTTGAAGCCATGAAGCTACTGCTTGGCAGGTTTGTTTCGGAAAGTGTGAAATACGCGACTTATATTAACCGCAATGAGGCCAATGAAGATTTTATCGAACCGGCCGGGAAGAAATTCAACGGGGAAGTCGTTGTCCTTGTTGATGAGATGAGCATTTCGGGAGCTGAAAATACTGCGGCGGTTTTGCAACAACTCAACATTGCAACAATCATCGGAAACAATACTCCCGGACAATTGCTCTGGGGAAACGGTTATTTTATCAATGACAGTATTCTTCTGGCCATCCCGATTTATAAAATTGAATACCCGGATGGCTTCAATCCTGAAAACAACGGGATCAAACCGGATATTGAAGTGAAATTAAGCAGGTATGATTTGCTAAACGGAAAAGACACCCAAATTGAAAGAGCTATACACCACTTAACAAAAATAATGCAATGAAAAAAAGTATTTTAATCCGTTACACAATCGGGATTGTTGTCGGAATCGGGATCGGACTTACGGTTGGAATATTCATGGACCAGGTTGGATTGGGGATCGTAATCGGGCTTGTTCTTGGAGTAGGATTTGGATTTGCTTTGACAAATAAGGGCTAAGCATCCGTATTTCTACAGGAATAATTTATGATCATCAGAAAAATTCGTGAATTTTTCGGGTTAAAATGCCTTGCTGAAGCCCAGGCCGAAAATAAAATTGGAAATGCCCCCGTTGGGCTGAATTTATATTCTAATTATCGGAAACACATAAGCCATCCTGCGGACTTCTTTCAGTCGTAAGGTTAAATTGGGGCTGGTTTGGGGAAGCTACTAAGTCCCTCATGATTTTACAAATCAAATATTAACCCAAAATTGTCATTTGAATATGATCTCTAATGGCGGCCATTAGGACAAATTAATTGCAATACATT
>JAADID010000324.1:14571-18662 GCA_013151505.1 Chlorobiota bacterium
AGATTTTCTAACGCGGGGTTAACCCAGATACTTCCCGCATCCCAACGCACTTGTCATTAGTTCATGCTTCCTAATGACAAATCTGGGTTAAGAAAGAAAACTTACAAAGAGGCACCAGCTTTACTAAAAAATGGATTTGTTTAATACAGATCGAAAAAACATTTCGTTCCGATGGAACTCTTTGTTAGGCCTTTTTAACCAGAGACTTACGTCTCTGGCAATAATATGTCCTGCCTACGGCAGTTTTTACAGGCGACTTTAGTCGCCGAAAAATATTTTCCAAATGAATTCAGGATGTTTCCGCGACTGAAGTTGCCGATACGGGTTGGTGCTGTATCCAATGATTTATCTCATGTCAGGTAGTTCAAAAATAAAAATCATCCCATCGGGATGAAATGTTCTAACCAGGGATGTAAGTCCCTGGATTACAACATAGAGCAAACAAGTTCCGTTGGAACGGCATGTGATTGCATAAATAATTCAATCCTGTTTTTCCGGAGTAGTTTGTCTGCGGAAAAACTGACTTAACAAAAAAGTTTAATAAGAATAGCACTGTAAAACAGAATGTTAAAATTTAGTTATATAGTGAGTTTTTCATCAGCCGGCAGGGTTGACTTGTTCCCGGGTGAGAGAAAATCTGTTTTGGAAACAGGATGTCCTGACAGCGGATACTGTAAACCGGGTTTGTCAATTTTATTAGTTTTGCCCGCGAAGTAGGAAGTTCCGTTTGCCGGAATTGAGAAACTTTAAAGTGTATCACAAAGAAAAATTTGATTTCAATGTAAGATTCAGCAGATTGATTTATTAATAAACACCTACCCGTAAGTTAGATATTAGTGCGGAAATTCAGTGATAAATAATTAAAACAGAGAATAAAATGAAAGGAAACCACGAACACAAACATTTGCACTCACACAAGCATAAGCATGTGCACGAGCACGAACATACACACGGCGATGTGACCCATACGCACGAACATGCCCATGAACATACTCATGAGCACATTCACGAGCATAAACACGGGCATGATCATTCCGGTTCATCCCATGAGCATGATCACGAACATACCGGCGAGCACGGGCAGCACGATCATGACCACCCCGGCCACGAAGCGGAAGAACATTCACACGGCCATTAAACCGGAAATTGTCATCCGTAAGGAGATATTCCGGCAAACAATTGACTGGCGGGAAGTGTCGGGAGTAATCCCGAATTGGAAAAATAAGATTTTTTACTCCGATTGCTGACAAACTTTCTTATACATCAAAGATGATCTTGCTGTAACGTATGTTTTACCCATTGATTGTTTGCAAGTATGTTATCTGATCCGGGCTGTTCCCCGGTAATTAAAACTGGCAGGCTTCCATCCCCGGATATATATCTAATTCAGTTTCATTTATTTTGGGTTTTTCATTTGGCATCATTCAATGGCAGTTGATCCGGATTTGGCAATAAAGATGTAACTCAGAATTATTTCAATTACACCCGCCATAAAGAATAATGGCTGTACGAAATGAGCTAAACCGATATAATAGACCTGAGTGCATATCCATATAACAAGGAAGCTGCCAAGGATTATCCCGGGTATTCCGGCATATCTTTTCCTTTTAAACGAGATATAAGCAGCGATAAGATTAAATAATCCGTTGACAAAAAACAAGAAAAGGCCCGGAATGAAAAAATCGGGAAAAGGTGATTTTGCCAGGATTTCAGTTGACATTCCGACACCTGATCCGTCGGGTTCAAAAATCATCGACAGCCCGGCGGGGATGGCACCCAATGCAACGAAGGCCTGTATTATTCCCGTAGAAACGGCTACTCTCTTCAGCATAATTCAATCATTTAAGCTTTTATTGTCAACGGTATGATTTCTCAAAGATACTTTCATGAAGTTGTTTTAATAATTACGTCCGGCCGGATAGTTTCTATGTCTTTTTCATAGTGCTTGAAATATTTTGTGGAATAGTAAACTTTCAGTTTTGAATTCGGCAATTCAAAACTTTTTATTTCTCCATAGTGATTTGGTTTTCCGCTCGTTTCTTCTCCGACAATTATCGCATTTGTGTGTTTTTTGAAATCCAACGTGTTTAAAACTGCTGATGAGAACGTTTTTCGACCGATAATGACAAACAGCTTCCCCTTCTTATTAATGTTTTTCTGTTTAGCTAATTTTTTGTGTTTCAATACAATCCATGTGTTGAGTTATTTTACAGGTCGTTCAGGGCCGGAACCCTCAAAGCCTCCATATCCCAGTTTGCCAGTTTTGCTCCTGCCTGGTATGCACTTTCAAGAAAGTCCAACAGTGTTTTTCGCGGATCGGCTTTTTTTAGTAGCTCTTTGTATTTAAGAATTGCCATCGGGCTGCCGTTGGCATCTGTCCAAAATGCCTGTTCGGGTTGCAGCGGTTCCTTGTCCAGATGAGGCGGAGACGGTGCCGTATAAGCATAATATGCGGGCTCAGGGATGTTGTCGTCACCGGCCCAGAAACCGAAACTAATGACTTCATGCGAGTACGAGTCCTTTTCCAGTAACCTGGTTTTGGGGTCCATCGGCGGGGCATATTTTCCCGAAAACCTTGTCACGGCAATATCCAAATGATGCCAGTAAATCTGTACGGGACAGGTTTTGCCGTAAAACCGTCCGCTGAACTCTTTCAACACACCGTCGTTCCAAAGCATCATCTGCCAGAATTGCCGAATGGAATCCCGGTCATAGTGATGGTACGCTGTTAATTCATCAAAAGACTTGTCAATTCCCATATCCAGGGGTTTATTAATGAATTTGGGATGTAATCCCCATTCTTTTAGAATTTCCAGGATATCCCGGTAAAATTCACTCACCGTATAGCCGTCTCTCAGTGGAATTTCTTTTTCTTCGCCCGTACTACTCTGTAGCTGAACGGCATTTTTATGCACATTTATAATTATCTCAAAAGTGTTTATTCCGTCAGGTAACGGAATCGGATGTGTCGAAAATCCTTTGGTCGACACATAAAGCGTAACATACCACCAGTGGTTTTTTCTTGGAGTTGCTTTAAGTCTTATTTTTCCGATTATCTGGAAAATCAGGTGCAGGGTTATCCTGGTTTTTTCCCATTTATCAAACGGGAGATAGGGTAATTTCATGTGGTTCCTTCTTTTAATTAGTAATGATTACAAGATTACGGTTTATGCAGTGCGTCTTTGTTCAAGCCCGGCTGAAATATCGGGACTTAATTGTCGGGCATAGTGTATTTATATTTTTTACAATTATATTCAATTTCTTTAATGTGAAAACTGGCGTACGAAAAATATCCTTCGGGAGTATGCCAAACGGCTTCACCGTAAGCTGGGATTCTTCTTCCGGCAAAACCCTTGTAATCTCTCACAGGTGTTGACCATTTGTAATTGTTATAGGTTTTTCCGTCTGCCGATTGATACCTGTCATTTGAAATAAAATTTATCAGTTCACCTTTTTTGTTAAAGTACAACAAAGCAGTTATGACATTACTCTTATTGGTATATTTGGCTTTAACAGTCAGAGAATCCATGCTTTCCCATTGAATATTCCTGTCGATTGACCCAAAATTGTCATTTGAATATGATCTATAATGGCGGCCACTAGGACAAATTAATTGCAATATATTAAAAAAGAATTACCAATAATGACAATTCGCATAAGAAAATCTAGATTCCGAGGCCTCGGAATAAGATTTTCTAACGCGGGGTTAAACCACCTGCCCGACTGTCCCGAGGCCTCGGGATCAGGCGGGGATACTCCTCATATCCCAATGTACTTGTCATTAGTTCATACTTCCTAATGACAAATCTGGGTGAATGTGGCAGGGGCCAGCAAACACATATCGTTGAATAATGTTGTGCGCTGTCCATTTATTAATCATTCCCCTTCAAATGAAGGTGGAACCAGAGTGAATCCCAGTTGTTTTAACCAATAAAAATTATTTGATGCTATCCATTCATCTTTAATCTTTCCATCTGCAAAGTGAATAATACTTATTCCCGGAACCTCAATTCTTTTTCCGGTTGGTGGGTGGCTACCGGAACCTGTATTTGTAGCGGTAATCGTCCAGCGAGCTGCAGCAGCATTATTTG
>JAADID010000335.1 GCA_013151505.1 Chlorobiota bacterium
GAGAAGAAAAAATTGAAAGTGATGGTCAAGATCTTCGGAAGGAAAACCCCGCTTGAGTTAAATTTCATGCAGGTTGAAAAAGAATAGTTTAAACGAAATTTCAAATTTTAAA
Source organism: Chlorobiota bacterium (assembly GCA_013151505.1). Classification (GTDB taxonomy): domain Bacteria; phylum Bacteroidota; class Bacteroidia; order Bacteroidales; family F082; genus JAADID01. Next base: position 113 of record JAADID010000335.1, read on the forward strand.
CATCCGGTTTAAAATGGCAAAAGAAGTAAGTGGATTAATTAAATTACAAATCCGCGGAGGAGCTGCTAACCCTTCACCTCCTGTTGGACCTGCTTTGGGTGCAAAAGGTGTGAATATCATGGAGTTCTGTAAACAGTTCAATGCACGAACACAGGACCAGGCCGGCAAGGTCATCCCTGTGATCATCACTGTTTACAAGGACAAATCCTTTGATTTCATCATCAAAACACCCCCGGTAGCTGTCCAGATCAAAGAAGCCGCAAAGCTTCAAAAAGGATCGGCAGAACCCAACAGGGTGAAAGTGGCAACCATCACCTGGGATCAGGTGAAAACCATTGCAGAAGCAAAAATGAAAGACTTAAACGCTTTCACGGTTGAATCGGCAATGAAAATGGTCGCCGGAACGGCACGCAGTATGGGTGTCAAGGTTAAAGGCAAATTCCCTGCGGAAGTTTAAAACAATTAAAAGTTGACGCATTTTGTTAACAGGAGGAGAATATGGCAAAATTGAGTAAAAAACACAAAGAAGCTTTAGCCAAATTCGAAAAAGGAAAACAGTACTCCTTAGCAGAAGCCGTTGAATTGTTGAAAGAGATTTCATATACAAATTTTGACGCTTCCGTTGACATGAATATCAGGTTGGGTGTTGACCCGCGTAAAGCAAACCAGATGGTGAGGGGATCGGTAACGCTCCCCCACGGAACAGGTAAAGACCTGCGTGTTCTGGTTTTGTGTACGCCTGATAAGGAGGATGAAGCTAAAGAAGCCGGCGCCGATTACGTCGGACTGGATGAATACATCCAGAAGATCAAAGGCGGCTGGACCGATATTGATGTTGTGATCACCATGCCCAGCGTGATGGCGAAAGTCGGACAACTGGGTAGGATTCTGGGGCCGAGGGGCCTGATGCCGAACCCCAAAACGGGTACGGTAACCATGGAAATTGGCAAAGCAGTGAAAGCTGCCAAAGCCGGTAAAATTGATTTTAAAGTGGACAAATACGGAATTATTCATTCTGCCATTGGCAAAATGAGTTTTGACAAGGAAATGATCATGGATAACTCCAAAGAGCTTGTCTCAACCGTTTTGAAATTGAAACCGGCCGCTGCCAAAGGAACGTATGTAAGAAGTATTTACATGTCGAGCACCATGAGCCCGGGAATTCAGGTTGATCTCAAATCATTTACTGCTTAAAGTTTAAAGCTTGTAATCATTATGAGAAAAGAAAACAAAAAACAACTCATTGATTCCCTGACACGGCAGTTATCTGAAAATGATAATTTCTATCTGACCGATGTGTCTGATCTGAATGCAGAAAAGACAAGTGACCTCAGAAGACTTTGTTTTAAATACGGCATTAAAATGCAGGTAGTTAAAAACACGCTTCTGAAAAAGGCGATGGAGAATGTCGAGAAGGATCTTGATGAGTTATACGTTGCATTAAAAGGTAATACATCTGTTATGTTCGCCGAAGCGGCTAACGCTCCGGCAAAATTGATCAAAGAGTTCAGGAAAAAATCGGAAAAGCCCGTTTTAAAAGGTGCATACATCGAAGAGATGACTTACATCGGCGACGAGCAACTCGATTTCCTTGTGGCTCTTAAATCGAAAAACGAACTCATTGCGGATGTTATTGCACTGCTGCAATCGCCGGCGAAAAACGTTATTTCGGCATTGCAATCCGGTGGGAACAAACTTTCCGGAATCCTGACAACCTTATCCGAAAAAAGTGAATAAGGTCAAGTGAATTTAAAGATTAAAAGTTAATTAATTAGAATTTCAAACATTTAAAATAAATAATAAAATGGCAGATTTAAAAGCATTTGCAGAACAACTGGTCAACCTGACAGTTAAAGAGGTTAACGAACTGGCTGATATTTTGAAAGAAGAGTACGGTATTGAGCCTGCTGCCGCTGCTGTTGCAGTTGCAGGTCCGGCCGCTGCTGCCGAAGGCGCCGCTGAAGAGGAACAAACTTCCTTCGATGTGATCCTGAAGCATCCCGGTCAATCAAAACTGGCTGTTGTTAAACTGGTCAAGGAGCTCACAAGCCTCGGCCTGAAAGAAGCCAAAGAATTAGTTGATTCTGCACCGAAAGCTATCAAAGAAGGCGTTTCGAAAGATGAAGCTGACGCTTTAGCCGGCCAGCTCCAGGAAGCGGGCGCTGAAGTTGAAGTGAAATAAGTTGTTTTTCTACTCTTAGTCGCAACCTCTGACCCATTTGTGGATCAGAGGTTTGCGACTATATGTTCTTTACATGTTTCTATTTCATAACTGGTTGTTTACCAGATTTTTGTACAAACTTAAAAAATAATTGCCTTGGCTGACATTAAATCCGAAAGAATCAGTTTCGCAAGAATTCAGAACCAATTGCCTTATCCTGACTTTCTTGACATTCAATTGCAATCGTTTAAGGATTTTTTCCAACTGGAAACCAATCCTGAAAACAGGAAAAACGAAGGTCTGTTCAGAGTTTTTTCCGAAAACTTTCCCATTACAGATGCAAGGAACAATTTCGTTCTTGAATTCCTGGATTATTTTATTGACCCTCCCCGCTATTCGTTAGAAGAAACTATCGAACGCGGACTGACTTACAGCGTTCCCCTTAAAGCCAAACTCAAACTTTATTGTACCGATCCGGACCATGAAGATTTTGAGACCATTGTTCAGGATGTCTATCTGGGAATGATCCCTTATATGACTCCGCGGGGAACCTTTATCATCAATGGCGCCGAACGTGTCGTCGTATCGCAGCTACACCGTTCACCCGGCGTATTCTTCGGACAACACAGGCACGCCAACGGAACCCAGCTTTATTCGGCAAGGATCATCCCGTTCAGGGGATCGTGGATGGAGTTCTCTACCGACATCAACGATGTGATGTATGCCTACATTGACCGTAAAAAGAAAATGCCGGTGACCACTTTGCTGCGTGCCATCGGTTACGAAACCGACCGCGATATTCTGGAAATATTTGACCTGGCCGAAGAAGTTAAAGTCAGCAAAGCCGGACTGAAAAGGGTTTTGGGCCGGAAACTGGCTGCAAGGGTGGTTCGTTCCTGGTTTGAAGATTTCGTGGACGAAGATACGGGTGAAGTTGTTTCCATCGAACGTAACGATGTGATCATCGAAAGGGAAACCGTACTGGAAAATGAACATATTCAGCAAATCATTGATACCGGTGTGAAGACCATTCTTTTGCATAAAGATGATCCGAATCTTACCGATTATTCAATCATTTTCAACACCCTGCAAAAAGATACAACCAACTCGGAAAAAGAAGCCGTCGAGTACATCTATTTCCAGTTGAGGAATGCCCTGCCGCCGGATGAAGAAACGGCAAGAGGTATTTTTGAGAAACTTTTCTTTTCCGACAAAAGGTACGACCTCGGTGAAGTCGGAAGATACCGGATCAATAAAAAACTGAGCCTCACCACATCCATGGATGTCAGGGTTCTGACCAAAGAAGACATTATCCTGATCATCAAATACCTGATCAAACTGGCCAATCAGAAAACCGTTGTTGACGACATTGACCACCTGAGTAACAGGAGGGTCAGGACAGTCGGCGAACAACTATACAATCAGTTTGGTGTGGGTCTGGCGCGTATGGCCAGGACAATCCGTGAGAGGATGAATGTTCGCGACAACGAAGTATTCACCCCGACTGACCTGATCAATGCCAAGACTTTATCTTCGGTGATCAATTCATTTTTCGGAACAAACCAGTTGTCGCAATTCATGGATCAGACCAACCCGCTTTCGGAGATCACTCACAAACGGCGTATTTCTGCGCTCGGACCCGGCGGCCTTTCCCGCGAAAGAGCCGGTTTCGAAGTTCGTGACGTACACTACACCCACTACGGAAGGTTGTGTACCATCGAAACACCCGAAGGCCCGAACATTGGTCTTATTTCTTCGCTTTGTGTTTATGCCAAGATCAATAACCTCGGGTTTATCGAAACACCTTACCGCAAGGTGACCGAGGGAAAAATTGATTATGAACATCTGCCGATCTTCCTCAGTGCCGAAGAAGAAGAAGACAAAATTATTGCCCAGGCCAATACGGTTCTGGATGAAACAGGGAAATTTGTTAACGAAAAGGTCAAGGTGCGTTATCTCGCTGATTACCCCATTACCCCGCGTGAAGAGGTTGACCTCATTGATATTGCACCGAATCAGATCGCTTCCATTGCCGCTTCGTTGATCCCGTTCCTTGAGCACGACGATGCCAACCGTGCCCTCATGGGTTCAAACATGATGAGGCAGGCCGTCCCGTTACTCAATCCCGAAGCGCCCGTCGTGGGAACCGGCATCGAAGCCAATGTTGCCATTGATTCGCGGGTTCTGATCAATGCCGAAGGAAACGGTGAGGTGGAATATGTTGATGCTGAAAAGATCATTATCCGTTATGAGCGCGAGCCGATGGAAAAACTGATCAGTTTTGATGATGATGTCAAAACCTATTATCTGCCGAAATTCAAACGGACCAACCAGAACACTTCCATCAACCTGAGACCCATCGTCAGAAAAGGCGACAGGGTGGCCAACGGACAGGTACTTTGTGAGGGCTATGCCACACAAAAGGGCGAGTTGGCGCTGGGCCGTAACCTGATGGTGGCTTTCATGCCCTGGAAAGGTTATAACTTCGAGGATGCCATTGTCGTATCGGAAAGAATCATCAAAGAAGACCTGTTTACTTCTGTACATATTGAAGAATTCACACTGGAAGTTCGCGATACCAAACGCGGAGTTGAAGAACTCACAAATGATATTCCGAATGTGAGCGCCGAAGCCACCAAAGATCTCGACGAGAACGGTATCATCAGGGTCGGCGCCGAAGTGAACGAGGGAGATATTCTGATCGGTAAGATCACGCCGAAAGGTGAAAGCGACCCCACACCTGAAGAAAAACTGTTGCGTGCGATATTTGGAGATAAGGCAGGCGATGTGAAAAACGCTTCACTGAAGGCGCCGCCTTCCATGAAAGGAGTTGTTATTTCCAATAACCTTTTCTCAAAGATCGGCAAAGACCGCCGGACACGGCAGCGTGAAAAAACCATCCTTGAAGAACTGGAAACAGAATTTAACAGACAATCGGAAGAGCTGCGTGTAAAATTAATTGACAAGCTCACCCAGTTGGTAAGTAACCGGACTTCGCAGGGCATAACCAATAATTTCGGGGAACTGGTTGTTCCGCGGAAAACCAAGTTTACCCAAAAAATCCTGAACAGCCTGGATTATACCAACATCAACCCGAATAAATGGACCACCGACAAGGAGAAGAACGAGTTGATCAAGAAGCTTATCAACAATTATACGATCAAGTATAAAGAGTTGCTTGGTGTTTTCAACCGCAAATCCTTTGTTGCTTCCGTAGGTGATGAATTACCTAACGGCATCGTACAAATGGCCAAAGTTTATATCGCCAAGAAACGGAAATTAAAGGTAGGTGATAAAATGGCCGGCCGGCACGGAAACAAAGGTATTGTTGCCAAGATCGTGCGTGAAGAAGACATGCCGTTCCTTGAAGACGGAACCCCGGTTGACATTGTTCTCAACCCGTTGGGGGTACCTTCGCGAATGAACCTCGGACAAATCTATGAAACGGTTCTGGGATGGGCAGGAATTAAATTGGGCGAGAAATACTCCTCCCCGATTTTTGACGGTGCCACAATAGACCAGATCAATGAACGCATGAAACAAGCAGGACTGCCTGAAAACGGCAGTACCTACCTCTATAACGGTGAAACCGGCGAACGTTTCGACCAGCCGGCAACGGTAGGATACATTTACATGCTGAAACTGCACCACATGGTGGATGACAAGATGCACGCCCGTAGCATAGGGCCTTATTCACTCATCACACAGCAGCCTCTTGGCGGAAAAGCCCAGTTCGGAGGTCAGCGTTTCGGTGAGATGGAGGTTTGGGCGCTGGAAGCTTACGGCGTCTCCAATATTCTCCAGGAAATCCTGACCGTTAAGTCTGACGATGTTGTCGGACGGGCTAAGGCTTATGAATCCATCGTTAAAGGAGAGGTCATGCCTTCACCCAATATTCCCGAATCATTCAATGTGCTCGTTCACGAACTTCGTGGCTTGTGCCTTGATGTAAGTTTCGATTAATCACTTTTTAATTTTGAATAAATCACATTCGATATATGGCTTTTAGAAAAGAAAGTAAAATACCGGCAAACTTCAACAACATCACAATCAGTCTGGCTTCGCCAGAGACCATACTCGACCGTTCATACGGTGAAGTACTGAAACCTGAAACAATCAACTACCGGACTTACAAGCCGGAACGTGACGGCCTGTTCTGCGAACGCATTTTCGGTCCCGTTAAAGACTATGAATGCCACTGTGGCAAATACAAAAGGATCAGGTATAAAGGCATTGTTTGCGACCGTTGTGGTGTGGAAGTTACCGAAAAGAAAGTACGGCGCGAAAGAGGCGGGCACATTCAACTGGTTGTCCCTGTTGTGCATATCTGGTTCTTCCGTTCATTGCCGAACAAAATCGGCGCTTTGCTGGGCCTCCAGACCAAAAAGCTGGAAATGATCATCTATTATGAAAGGTATGTGGTCATCAACCCCGGCATCACGGAAAAAGACGGCATTGAATACATGCAGTTTTTAACCGAGGAAGAATACATTGACATCATGGAAAGTCTGCCTCAGGACAATCAATACCTTGATGACACCGATCCTGATAAGTTCATTGCCAAGATGGGCGCCGAAGCCATTCATGACTTGTTGCAACGGCTTGACCTTGATAAAACTTCTTATGAATTGAGGCACAAGGCCAACACCGAAACATCGCAGCAAAGGAAGGCCGATGCGCTGAAAAGACTTCAGGTTTTTGAAGCATTCCGTGATGCGAGAAACAGAATTGAAAACCATCCCGAGTGGATGGTGGTTAAGATTGTTCCCGTTATTCCTCCGGAACTCAGACCGCTTGTTCCGTTAGATGGCGGACGTTTTGCCACTTCCGACCTGAACGACCTTTACCGCAGGGTGATTATTCGCAACAACCGCCTGAAAAGACTCATCGAGATCAAAGCGCCCGACGTGATCATGCGTAACGAAAAACGTATGCTCCAGGAAGCTGTTGACTCATTGTTTGATAACTCACGGAAATCAAGCGCTGTGAAAACCGAATCCAACAGACCGTTGAAATCGCTCAGTGACAGTCTGAAAGGTAAACAGGGCCGTTTCCGTCAGAACCTGCTTGGTAAACGTGTGGATTATTCCGGACGTTCGGTTATCGTTGTGGGCCCCGAGCTGAACATGAATGAATGTGGTATTCCGAAAGATATGGCTGCCGAGCTGTTCAAACCGTTCATCATCAGGAAATTGCTGGAACGCGGTATTGTAAAAACGGTTAAATCGGCCAAAAAGATCGTTGAACGCAAAGATGCGGTCGTTTGGGATATCCTCGAAAATATCCTCAAAGGGCATCCGGTGATGCTTAACCGTGCTCCTACCCTGCACCGTTTGGGTATTCAGGCATTTCAGCCCAAACTGATTGAAGGAAAAGCCATTCAGTTGCACCCGCTGGTTTGTACGGCTTTCAATGCCGACTTTGATGGTGACCAGATGGCTGTTCACGTACCGTTGGGTAATGCAGCTATCCTTGAAGCCCAGATACTGATGCTGGCTTCGCATAATATCCTTAATCCGGCAAATGGCGCTCCGATTACGGTTCCTTCACAGGACATGGTACTCGGATTATATTATATCACCAAAGCAAGAAAAAATACAGAAAAATATCCCGTGAAAGGCGAGGGTATGATCTTCTATTCTCCACAGGAGGTGATCATTGCCTATAATGAAAACAGGGTTGATCTGCACGCGATCATCAAAGTAAAAATTGATGATGTTGAAGATGATAAGACGGTTAGCAAAATTATTGAAACAACTGTAGGCCGTGTAATCTTCAATCAGGTGGTACCCAAAGAATATGGTTTCATCAACAAACTGCTTACAAAGAAAGCGCTGAGGGATATCATTGGCGATGTACTCAAGAAAACCGGAACAGCCGTAACAACCAAATTCCTTGATGACATAAAAAATCTTGGATTTACGATGGCTTACAGAGGCGGGCTTTCATTTAACCTTAAAAACGTTATCATTCCGCAAGAAAAAGAAGAGCTGATCAAAAAAGCCAATGAGGAAGTCGAGGAAGTTCTGGCCAATTATAACATGGGATTCATTACCAACAATGAGCGTTACAATCAGATCATTGACATCTGGACTCATACCAATTCGGCCCTGACAAACAGGGTGATGCAACAATTGTCGAAAGACGAAGACGGCTTCAACCCGATTTTCATGATGCTTGACTCGGGCGCCAGGGGTTCAAAGGAACAGATTCGTCAGCTTTCGGGAATGAGGGGGCTGATGGCCAAACCTCAAAAATCAGGCGCCACGGGTGGTGAGATCATTGAGAACCCGATTTTGTCCAATTTTAAAGAAGGATTGTCGGTTCTGGAATATTTTATCTCAACTCACGGTGCGCGTAAAGGTCTGGCGGATACCGCTTTGAAGACTGCGGATGCCGGTTACCTGACCAGAAGACTGGTTGACGTTTCGCAGGATGTCGTCATCAACGAAGAAGACTGCGGAACATTACGCGGACTGACCATCAGCGCCCTGAAAAAAGGAGAGGACATTGTGGAAAGTCTGTATGACAGAATACTCGGTCGTGTAACGCTCCATGATATCTATAACCCCCTGAACGGTGAACTGATCATCTCCGGTGGTGAAGAGATCACGGAAAACATTGCAAGGCTTATTGAAGAATCACCGTTAGAAACGGTCGAAATCAGGTCGGTACTCACCTGTGAATCAAAACGCGGAGTCTGCGCCAAATGCTACGGACGAAACCTCGCCACGGGAAGGATGGTTGATAAAGGTGAAGCCGTTGGCGTCATCGCCGCCCAATCCATCGGTGAGCCGGGTACACAGTTGACACTCCGTACCTTCCACCAGGGTGGTACTGCCTCCAACATCGCCGTTACGTCAAAAATTGAGATCAATTACAACGGCATTCTCGAGTTTGATGAATTACGTACTGTTGACTTTACAAACAACGAGGGAAGAAAATACCAGATCGTCGTAGGACGCTCGGGTGAAATGAGGGTGGTGGACCCAAAAACAGGAATTATTCTCCAATCGAGTAATATCCCGTATGCTTCAAATCTTTATTTTAAGCACGGTGCAAAAGTTAAAAAAGGAGATATTATCGCCGACTGGGATCCTTACAATGCGGTTATTCTTTCGGATGTACAGGGCAAAATTGCTTACGAAAACATCACAGAGGGACTGACTTATAAAGTTGAATCAGATGAACAGACCGGTTATTTTGAGAAGGTCATCATCAGTTCAAGTTTAAAAACGAAAAACCCGCAAATCAAGGTACTCAGCAGTGACGGTAGTATTCTGAAAAGCTATGACCTGCCTGTCGGAGCGCATATTCTTGTAGAAGAAGGGGAAAAAATAAAAGCAGGCAAGGTACTTGTCAAAATTCCGCGATCCTTCGGAAAAGCAGGTGATATTACCGGTGGCCTTCCTCGTGTTACCGAACTTTTTGAAGCCAGGAACCCTTCTGAACCGGCAGTTGTTTCCGAAATTGACGGAGTGGTTAGTTTCAGCCAGCGGTTGAAACGCGGTAACCGTGAGGTCATCATTACTTCGAAAACGGGAGAAGAGAAAAAATACCTGATCTCGACTTCAAAACAGATCCTTGCACAGGAAAACGACTTTGTAAAAGCCGGAACATCATTATCAGACGGTGTAATGACACCGACCGACATCCTTGCCATTAAAGGGCCTATGAAAGTACAGGAATACATTGTCAATGAAATCCAGGAAGTTTACAGGTTGCAGGGTGTTAAGATCAACGATAAACATTTTGAGGTGATCGTACGCCAGATGATGCGTAAGGTACAGGTTGAAGATTCGGGTGACACACGCTTCCTTGAAAACGAGCTTGTCAGCAAGACCGAATTCCAGGAAGTTAATGACGAGATTTACGGCAAAAAGGTTGTTGTTGATCCCGGCGATTCGGAGAACTTCAAAAAAGGACAGATCGTCAGCGCCAGAAAACTCCGTGAAGAAAATTCCATGCTGAAACGCCGGGACAAGAAACTTGTCGAATCCCGTGATGCACAGACAGCAACGGCAAAACAGGTTTTGCAGGGAATCACAAAAGCTTCACTGCAAACCGAAAGCTGGATTTCCGCCGCTTCATTCCAGGAAACGACAAAAGTAAAAGTACTTACACAGGCCTCTATCAATGCCAAAAGAGACGGACTTCTCGGCTTGAAAGAAAATGTCATTGTGGGTCATAAAATCCCGGCAGGGACGGGCCTTCGGGAGTATGAAGACATCATTGTCGGTTCACTTGAGGAATACGAAGCCGTAATGGAATCGGCATCGGATGACAAGGAGCATGAAGTTGAAGAAACTACTGAATAAACATTTTAAAGCGCCCCTCCTATTTCATGGGGCGCTTTTTATATAAACCCGGAAATTATGGACGAAAAGAAAAAAAATACGAAGCAAATCAATATTGAATTGAGCGATGAAATTGCCGAAGGTATCTATTCAAACCTGGCTATCATTACCCATTCACATGCCGAATT
>JAADID010000317.1 GCA_013151505.1 Chlorobiota bacterium
GCGTACAGCCCATCAGAACCTTTACCTGAATGTGTCAGCCGGTGCCGGAGAAGTTAAACTGGATGACATTACGGCTGTGGTGAAACAGGTTTTCGGTAAGTCCTACCTCAAACGTTATGATGAGAACAGCGACCATATCGAAGCTTCGTTCCTTGTTGATTCTCCCAGGCCCGGTAGTCTGGGTCAGTTCAGGGAACAGATCGGAAAGCTGGGTACGGTCAATATCTCGTTTGTCGAAAGCAAATCATTTTAACTTATCTTTCACGCATGTTCTTTCCGCCATTCAACGAAGGCAGAAGCCGGTACGAGCGAAAGTTTCTGGTTACCGACATGTACTACCCGCAAATCGAACAGCAGATTCGTTTGCTTCCAACGGCATTCAGTCCGATATTTTATCCGCGATACATTAACAACATCTACCTGGATACCAACGAACTGGACTTTTTTTACGATAATGTGTCAGGAAAAGGAAGTCGCAAAAAAGCCCGTATCAGGTGGTATGGCAACCAGTTCGGAGCAATCGAAATGCCCATACTTGAATTTAAGGTGCGTGAAGGCATGCTGGGGGATAAACTTTCTTTTCCGCTAAACCCCTTTACAGTAGGTCGTCATTTTAACTATCAGATATTGTTGGATGTATTCAAAAATTCGGAACTGCCTTTATGGGCTCAAGAGGTGTTACTCCAGCTAAAACCCGCCTTGCTTAACCGGTACAAACGCAAATATTTTGTCAGTTTCGATCAGAGGTTCAGGTTGACGCTGGATAATGAACTGGGCTATTATCCCATTGGCACAAACAACAATTCATTTGCCGGTGGTTTCCGGTCAACCGATGTGATCGTGGAATTAAAATATGAGAGGCAATTTGATGATATTGCTCCGGCCGTTACCAACCAAATCCCTTTCCGCCTTACAAAAAGCTCGAAATACGTGAACGGTATCGAGTTGCTTCATCCCGAGTTGTGTTAAATATTATCATGATAAAATGATAAAAAATCAATTGACAAACTTTTGTATAAGTCGTATCTTTGCAACACTGAAGAAGGCTAATATTTTTAATTAAAACCAAATCAATCATGAAAAGTTTAAGATTTTTACTGGGGGGTATTCTTTTCACCGCTTTTATTTTCAGCGGTTGCAATAAAGCTAAAGAAGCCCTCGATGTTACATTTAATGCAAACTACAAGACCAACCTTAATGTTGATGTTCCGGCGGTTGCAAGGAGTGTAACTTTCAGCGAAAGCGAGACCATTGACCCTGCATCCGATCCCGAAGTCAGCAAATACTGGGACAAGATCAAAAAATTTGAAGTACAGGAGATTACCGGATCAATAATCAGTATCTCTAAAAATGTTACCCTGGTATCGGCCACACTGAGTGTTTTCAATGAAACCAAAAATGCACAATGGACTTTTACGAATGTTCCATTGGCAGTGGGAACAACATTAACACTGGACAACAGCAACGGGCAATGGGATACCGTAGCGCAGATACTTCAGGACAAAAAAGTATTTACAGTAAGCGTTAATGGTGAAGTAAGTGAAGGTGATGTCTCTTTCACCATTTTAGTTACCATTAAAACAAAAGTTACTGCGAACCCGTTGTAATGAACATTATTTTTTAAAAAAGAAAGCGCCGGTTTATGACCGGCGTTTTTTTATGCCGGTAAACGCAACTGTTTCCGTGTTTTTCGTATAAATCTTATGATAGCAGTTTATTTATCATAAAATTTAATTTGTTATGAAAAATTTCCGTTACCTATTGGCTGTAGTTTTATTAACCGGTGTTCTTTTCAGCGGATGCAATAAAGCCAAAGAACTTCTCGACCTGAAGTTTAACATAAATTATGATACGGACTTGAATTTCAGTGTTCCCGATGGGTTAAAAACCCTTTCGTTCAGCAAGGAAATAACGGTTGACCCTGTTTCGAATCCGACAGTTGAAAAATATTATGATAAGATCAAGGACATCGAAATATTGGAAATGAGCGTTGAAGTGAACAATATTTCAAAAGAGATTAATCTGATTTCCGGTACAGTACGTATTTTTAATGACAGCAAACAAGCCGTGTGGAATTTTGAAAATCAACCCATTGCAACGGGAACAAAGTTGGAGTTGGGTAATGAGGACGGTCAGTGGGATGCCTTGTCAGGAATTTTACTGGATCAGCAAATATTTACGGAAAAAGTTGAAGGTGTTGTGGATCAGGGAGGTGTTACATTTTCCATGAAAATAAAGATGAAAGCGAAAATTACTGTCAATCCTTTGTAATGAAAATGGTTTAATAATAGGTGAAAAACGCCGGCAGAGATGTCGGCGTTTTTTCTTATTCATGAAAATAAACCCGTTTGACTCTCCGGGAAATGCGGCTGAGAATTTCGTAAGGAATGGTGCCGGCAATCCTGGCGAGGTCAGTTACAGGATGTTCCCGGTCAAAAATGATCACATCGTCACCTTCGCGGGCCTCAATGCCCGAAAGGTCAATCATGCACATATCCATGCATATATCACCGATTATAGGAGCTTCTTTCCCGTTTATATAGAGTGAAGCTTTCCCGTTGCCGAGACTCCGGAGCAAACCGTCGGCGTAACCGATGGAAACAATACCCACCGGCATATCTTTTTCCGAAATAAAACTCCGGTTGTATCCAACCGATTCTCCTTTTTTAACTTCTTTAATTTGTGCAATCACCGAACGCAACCTCGTGGCAGGGTTCAGTTTGTCCCGGTCGCTTTCAACCGATGGGATTCCATACAGGCCTATTCCGAGCCGTACCATGTCGAACGAATATTCGGGAAAACGGATGATACCCGCCGAATTCAGAATGTGCATCAACACTTTGTGGTTAAAAGCATCAACAATCCTTTTCCCCGAATCACTGAAACGGCGGATTTGTTCATTTGTAAAATCATCAAGATCGGGTTTGTCGCTGGCGGCAAGATGCGAAAATACGGACTGAACATAGATCAGGGGATTTTTTTTCAGCCGCAGGATCAACTCTTCAATTTCATTTTCTGTGAATCCCAGCCGGTTCATTCCTGTTTCCAGCTTGATATGGATTTTCACCGGTTTGTTTTGCGGAATGGCGCTTCGCAAAATGGATTTTACCAACATGTCCAACGCCCTGAAGCTGAATATTTCCGGTTCAAGCTGGTATTTGATCATCGTGTCAAAGGCATATTCTTCAGGATTCATTACCATGATGGGCAGGGTGACACCTGATTTCCGCAGTTCCACTCCTTCGTCGGCATAAGCCACAGCGAGATAATCAATGTGATGAAACTGAAGGATATTGGCAATCTCAAACCCTCCGCTGCCATAAGAAAATGCTTTGACCATAGCCATGATCTTTGTTCCGGAAGGGATCTTGGATCTGAAATAATTCAAATTTTCAACCAAAGCATCCAGATTGATCTCCAGGACGGTTTCGTGTAACTTCTGCTGAAGACGGCGGCTGATCTGCTCGAATTCAAAGATACGTGCTCCTTTAAGCAGGATGGTCTGGTTACTCAAACTTCCCAAAGGAAAGAGAGAAAGGAAATCCGCCGCCGTGGTCTGATAAAACGATTTCGGAATATTGAACTGGTTTTTCTGACGGCTGATCGCCGGGCCAATACCGATGATCTGGTCAATGTTTTTCTGTTCAACCAGACGGGCAACATCTTTGTACAGGTCGTCTTCGTTACGGCCGCTTTGAAGAATATCCGAAAGGATCAGTGTTTTTTGCTTGTGCTGGGTTTGCTGGTTCAAAAAATCAAGAGCAATGCTTAATGAGTTAAAATCGGAGTTGTAAGAATCGTTGATGATGGTACAGTTGTTAATGCCTTCTTTTAGTTCAAGCCGCATGGCTACCGGAGAGAGATTGAGCATCCTATCGGAAATGACTTTTTGGTTATATCCCATGAAGAGCATCACAGCCCAGCAATGGATGGCATTCTCAATGCTGGCTTTGTCGTGAAACGGTATATTTATCTCATAATCATCGTCCTTGTAACGACCTCTTATCAGTGTTCCTTGTTTTACGGGTTCTGTACCGGTAATCCGAAGGTCAGAGGATTCGTCTTTTCCCCAACAGAATGTTTGTACATATTCGAGGATACCCGAGCGGATCAATATTTCCTGTATATCTCCTCTGTCTGCATTGTATATCAGTGTTTCGACTTTTGTAAAAAGCTTCAGCTTTTCCCCGATCTTTTGGGCGGTACTGATAAAATTCTCATCATGTGCCTGTCCGATATTTGTAAAAAGCCCGATTGTCGGATTGATGACCATGCGGAGGTTCTCCATTTCATCGGGTTCGGAAATTCCCGCTTCAATGATGGCTATTTCATGGTCGTCGTTGATCTGCCACACCGACAGGGGAACGCCGATTTGTGAATTATAACTTTTCGGGCTGCGAATGATCTTTCTGTCCGGGCTTAAAAGCTGGAATAACCATTCTTTCACGATGGTTTTTCCATTGCTGCCTGTTATACCTATTACCGGGATGTCGAATAATTTCCGGTGCCATGCTGCCAGCTTTTGCAGGGCCGCCAATGTGTTGTCCACAAGAAAGAAATGGGCTTTTGGCATTTCTCCCATTTTTTCCGGGAGCGTTGATACGACAAAAAACCTCATGCCTTTACCATAGAGCTCCGGAATATACTGATGGCCGTCGTTCCGTTTGGATACCAGGGCAAAAAAGAGACATTGTTCCGGCGTGATCAGCCGGCGGCTGTCAATCAGGATGTCTTTTACCGCGATCCGGTTTGCATCGGGAGAAACAAGTCTGGCGCCCAGAATTTCAGTTAATTCTTTTCCGTTATAAATTCTGTGAACCATCTGTTAATTTTTTTGAAAAGCTAATCTTCAACTTCATTCAGTTCCTCATCCTTTTTGTTGTTTTTCCCATTGCCGAATTCGTTGATCAGTCCTGAAGGAAGGGGGTCTTTGGTCATTTCATCAAACATTCTCCTGTTTTTAAGAATATCAACGGCAAGGTAAATGGCCCGTCGTAAAGAATCGGATGAGGCCATATTTTTCCCTGCTATTTCATAAGCGGTACCGTGATCCGGTGATGTTCTTACGATGGGGAGGCCGGCCGTAAAATTAACACCTTTGTCGAAAGCCAGTATTTTAAACGGTATCAATCCCTGGTCGTGGTACATGGCCAGAATGGCGTCATATCTTGAGTATTCATCGGTGCCGAAAAATCCATCGGCGGAAAAAGGTCCGTAAACCAGCATACCGCTTTTTTTCGTGGAAATGACGGCAGCAGATACGATGTGCTCGTCTTCGTCCCCGATCAGGCCATTGTCGCCGGCATGAGGATTGATACCCAGTACAGCTATTTTCGGCCTGTTGATCCCGAAATCACGAATCAGCGAGTCATTCAGGATTTTGATTTTTCTTGTAATCAGCTCCTGGCTGATAGCGGGAATAACCTCTTTCAACGGAATGTGGCTGGTAACAATGCCTATTTTCAGGTTCTCATGAACCATCAGCATAAGCGATTCTTCACAATTAAAACGGTTCGTAAAATATTCGGTATGCCCGGGAAAATTAAATGATTCGGAGTGAATTCCCGATTTGTTGATGGGTGCGGTTACAACCACATCAATTTTATTTTCTTTCAGGTCGTTGACTGCTAGTTCGAGCGCTTCATAAGCTAACCGGCCTGCCACCTCGGTGGTTTTTCCGTATTCGATCCTGACTTCGTCGTTGCTGATATTAACAATATTAACCTTATTATTCATTATCTGCCTGGCGTCTCTGACTACTTTGTAATTGAAGTCAAAAAAGTTCAGGTTCTTCCGGTGATAGGACAATACCTTGGATAAACCGTAAATGACCGGAGTGAACATTTCAAACAGCCGGTTATCTTTCAGTGCTTTGATGATGATTTCGTAGCTGATACCGTTCAGGTCGCCGTGGGTAATTCCCACTACCGGTTTCCTGGGTTTATCGGTTTTTTGCGGAGTATGCATATCTTTTTCTGTTGCAATGCAAAGGTAAATTTTTTTGTTGAGTTCAGCACTTTTCAGCAGCAAGTGTTCAGGCATGAAGATGATTTACAATGACATTTTGTTGTTCACACGGTAGCGCGGTGTCAATAAAAACGGTCAACGTTATTCAGGCATGGTCAAGCCCGCACCCTATATCCCTCCTTTCCTCCTTCACTGATCGAAAATCACCAATCCGCCATCATGTTTTCTTCCGTAAAATCAAATATTTTCAGACCTTTGCACTCAAATTCAAAGATAATGGCCGGTTCGAATTTTGTGGATTACGTGAAAATTTACTGCCGCTCGGGGAATGGCGGGGCGGGATCGGTACATTTCCGCCGGGAGAAATACCTGCCAAAAGGCGGCCCCGATGGTGGTGACGGCGGAAAAGGCGGTGACATTGTGATGATGGGCAATGCCCAGTTATGGACATTGCTGCATCTGCGATACACCCGTCATCTGCGTGCAGAACACGGAAAACCGGGAGGAGCACAGCGAAGTACCGGCGCATCGGGAAAGGATATCATTATCGAAGTGCCGCTTGGTACCATTGCCAAAGACCCTGATACAGGTGTTGTGCTTGGTGAAATCACCGAAAACGGTCAGCGAGTGGTTCTGCTCGAAGGTGGTCGCGGCGGTCTGGGAAACGATCATTTCAAAACTTCCACAAACCAGACGCCCCGCTATGCCCAACCGGGCGAACCGGGCGTGGAATCAGACATTGTTTTTGAATTGAAAATCCTTGCCGATGTTGGTCTTGTAGGGTTTCCAAATGCAGGTAAATCAACATTGCTTTCGGTTGTGTCGGCGGCCAAACCCGAAATTGCCGATTATCCGTTTACCACATTAGTGCCGAATCTGGGTATTGTGGCTTACCGCGACCATCTTTCATTTGTTATGGCCGATATTCCGGGTATAATCGAAGGAGCGCACAAAGGAAAAGGGCTGGGTATCCGGTTTTTGCGGCATATTGAAAGGAATGCTGTTTTGTTGTTTATGGTTCCTGCCGACAGCGACGACATCAAAAAAGAATATGAAATCTTACTCAACGAGCTAAAGGAATACAATCCTGAGTTGCTCGATAAGCAACGGCTGCTTGCCATTACCAAATCCGACCTGCTGGATGATGAGTTGCAGGAAGAGATTGAAAAAGAATTGCCCGAAGTTCCTTATGTGTTCATATCATCCATTACCGGCAAAGGCCTCACGGAATTGAAAGACATGCTATGGAAAGCGCTGAATGAATAAGATTAATTCCTATACAAAAGATTCGGTTTTCTCATGAAAAAATTGATTTTTACTATTTCAGGTATTCTATTGATCATTGTCATCATGGCGCTGGCAAGCCGCGGCGACTGGCATTTGAAAAGAAACAAATACAATAAGTTACCCAGGGGAAAGCTGAAACTGAAAGAAGGCAACAGATATCTGGATGAATCAGGCACAGTATGGTTATTGCAACCCAACAGCAGGAACCTGTTTCATCAGCCGGCCAATAGACCGGTTCCTACACCTCCCGTTCCTTATCCGAATATTTCACCACCGATACACTATGAACCGGATTATCCCAACCTGAAGTTTCTCAGCCCGGACGGACACGGGGGTTCTTTCGAAGTGATCATTCAACCCGATGGTACCTACCTTCTGACCGGCAAAAAACAGGGAACCTATAATTATTCAGACCCGTCCGGTTTTTGGGGATACACGAAACATATTTTTCTGGATGTGCTGCCGCATTTGTTTTCATCGGATTATGATGACAGCCTGAACAAAACAAACGCTGATTAAGGTCTTTACTGTGTAAACTTCCCAGTTTTTATTTCCTTTGCCTTGCTCGTTTTCTTTTCCGAAAGTATTCAATTATTTCTTTGGGAGATTTACCTTCTGTATCTTTTGCAATTCTTTCCCGTTCTTTTCGCACGCTTTGAACACAATCATAATCTTTTTTAATAGTCGTTTTCATAGTCAAACACCTCTCTTGGATTTCGTATTTCAATAGGTTTATAACCATACATTAAATTTACAGCGTTATATCCATTAATTCGTTGAATGTTAACAATATGTTTAAAATTCCAGCTTACTAAAATATCGGCTTTTAGTACTGTAGCAATAGCAATATGATAACAGTCTGCACGATTTGATTTTCCAACTACTTTTTCCTTAAGATATTTTTCTGACAGAATAATGGCTTCTTCTGTTAATTCAACATATAAAAAGTTTTTTTTCGGGATTGAATTTATAAAATTCCTGACTTTTTCTGGAGCATTAAATAATTCATCTTCTGTCACTTCTGAATATATTAATTTCAGATCTGAATCAAAAACTTTTTCAAAAAAAAGATTGGTCCATAACTCAAATTCAGGGTCAAATTTCCCGCCGAAAACTGAAGTATCAACATAAATAGTTTTCATGACTCAAAGTTAATGTTTTTATACTACTTTATTACTACCAAAATTAATTTTTAATGACATGGTCATGAATATAGTCAACACCTTGGTTTAATATGAGATTTCCCTCTATTTTCTAATCCTATTTCAAGCGTCTTCTTGAAAAATCATGATACGGTAGCCCTTTGATTTAATTCACTTTACCAGAACCTGCGAGCGTGGATGCTCGCATCATTGCGCCCTTGGCGGAAACATTGCGCTCCCTGCGGTTAAAAAACCTTTGAAATTTGTAATTTCTTTACGGATTATTCCTAAACCACTCCACTGTCTCCCGTATGGCTTCTTCGATGGGCGTTGGTTTAAAATCCGGAAGGTCTTTCTTCAGCTTATCGTCATTCAACCTGACATTGTTTTCAAACTGGTAAAAGTTCTCTTTCAACTCTTTTATTATCGGATTGAACAGCGCAAGGATGTTGATCAGCCATTTCGGGATTACACTCACTTTTGCCGGGCCGCCGGTTAGCTTGCTGATCGTTTTTGCCAGTTCTTTAATCGAGGATACTTCATATCCGCTGAAGTTGTAATTGACAAAAGCGGGCAAATTTTCTTTTTTACTCAACAGATACATCACCCGGGCAGCATCGGGTGTGAATACAAACTGATGGGGTACATTTGCACTCACTAACCAGTTGACGGCCTTCTTTTTTGCCGCATTCCCGAAAACAGGTTTAATCAGTCCATTGGTTACATTGGGTCCGAAAAAGTCGGGCAGCCGCACGAAAATAACTTTGCATTTTCCGTCTTCAGCAGCTTGTTTCAGCATATTGAAAAGCTCAAGCCGAATTTTCCCTTTTTTGGTTTCCGGATCGGGAACCATTTCTTCGGTGATTTCCATTACATTACCAAACTCGTAAATATTTCCGGGAAAAACAATGGTGGCCTTGTTTTGCGAAGCCGCTTCAATTACGTTTTGTGTGGCCTTTTCCATATTTCCTTCCCACAGGTTGTAAGGATAATTGATACCGTGAAAAATGAACTGTTTGTCCTTTGAAACGGTTTTCAGTTTTTCCAAATCGGTTACGTCTCCTTCTTCAATTTCGAGCAAGTCATTTTTCCCGAAAAGCTTCTCCGCTTTTTCCCTGTTTCGTACAAGTAACGTGGCCTGGACTTTTTCGTTGAGCAATGTATGTGTAAATGCATAACCGATACTCCCGGTAGCGCCGAGGATGAGATATTTTGAATTCATAACGAAGTGTTCTAAAGATAGCATTTTAAGGTTAACAAAGGTAGCGACTTTATGAAACAATTTTTAAAGCGAATCGTGGATAATTTTATATCTTTGTAAAAAAGAGATAAATATGAGGACCTTACAATTAAATATTCCGGATGATATTGATTTAGGCGATTTTGATTTATCCATGTTTGTAGCTGCAAAACTTTATGAAGATGGTAAACTTTCACTTGGTCAGGCGGCAAAAATGGCTGGAGTTACAAAAAGAACTTTTATGGAACTACTTGGTCGTTACGGAGTCTCGGTTTTCAGCAAGTCTGTGTCGGACCTTCACTCGGATATAAAAAATGCCTAGAACTGTTATTTCCGATACAAGTACCCTCATTCTTTTCCAAAAGATCGGTAACATTGATCTCATAAATAAAGTTTACGGCGAAATAATTATTACTCCGGAAGTAGCTGGAGAATTTGGGGAAACACTTCCGGAGTGGATAAAAACAAAACCTGCTTCCGACAAAAAGTATCAGAAAATCCTTGAAACACAAATTGATAATGGTGAGGCAAGTATCATTGCATTAGCAAAAGAATTTGATAACGCCTTATTGCTTTTAGACGATTTAAAGGCAAGAAAACTCGCTGCAAAATTAAATATTCGAATAACCGGAACACTTGGAATAATACACAAAGCAAAACAAATGTCAATTATTGAAAAAGTTAAACCATTAATAGACAAATTATTGCAAACAGATTTCAGAGCATCCAATAATATTATCAGGGAATTATTAATACTGAATGATGAAGACACCGACCATTGAATAATTATAACTCTTCGAAAATGTGTTATAATGGATGTAAGGAGATTATAAAATTCCGTAAATCATATAATTTGTTAAAAGAATATTAAAAATGTAAGGGTAGCTAAGTCTTCACGTCAAAACCCGTATGCTGAAAATAAAGAATATTCTTGTCATTCTGATTGTTGTATTTATTTACGGATTTAGCTTCGGCCAGGGTTGCAGCGATGCCGGCGCCTGCTCCATCGGTTCGCTTGACCATCAGGAAGGGGAGAAAGAGATGCCGAAGATCAAGTTATCCTACGAACAGTCGTTCGGGTCAGGCGAAAAATTCATTTTCATTTCACAAACCTCATTGACCCTGGAACACCGCATTTTTAAAAACACTTCTTACATTGTCCGGGTTCCGTTTATTTTTACTTCCGGAAATCTCGGTAACGCAACCGGGGTTGGCGATGTGATGATCTCGGTAGTGCAACAGGTGATGCAGACCAACCGGTCACAGTTAGGTTTTATGGTCGGGACAAAATTGAAAACGAACAAATCCGATTATTCCTTTGCAGGCAATCCCTTACCCATGGCTTATCAAACCAGCCTGGGCACTTACGACATCATTGGTGGCATACAATACATCTGGAAAACATGGAATTTTTACCTGGCCTATCAACATCCTTTCGGAAGAAACAACAACCAATACCTGAATGATCCCTCTATTACCGACCCGAAAAAGATTTATTACGAATCGGCACAACTGAAGCGGGGGGATGACATGGCTCTACGCCTGCAAAAAGATTTCGGCTTAAAAAAGCAGCAAACCCTTCAAACGGGCATCATGGCCATTTACCGCATTCAAAAGAGTGAAATCATAAAAAATGATAAAAACGTGGTTCTCGACGGGACCAGCGGTATCACCCTGAATCTTTATGTAACTTATGCCAAAAGGCTGAAAGGAAACGGGATATTTTACCTTACTGCCGCTGCCCCCGTGATTGACCGGGCTTACCGTGCTGACGGGCTGACCCGTAATTTCGTGCTCACCATCCGGTTTACTCAAATGTGGTAAACATTTTTTGTTACTTTCGCCGCTCAAATTTCTATAACTAAAATTCTATTCAAAATGAGAAAATTATTGATTGTACTCGCCGGATTGTTATTCGGCACAACCCTTTTTTCACAAACTGTTGACGATTACATGGAAGTTCAGCGCGCTGCATTAAAGACCGAAAAGAAAGCCATCGTTGCCGATGCCATGCAGCTTACAGATGCGGAGAGCAAAGTGTTCTGGCCGTTGTATAACGAATACAACGACAAAATATACACTTTGAATACCAAACTGTATTATCTGATCAAAGAATTTGCCGAACATTTTGACACGATGACAAATGAAAAGGCGCTTGAAATTACAGGAGAAGTGCTGAAAAACGAACAGGAACTGCTGAATCTGAAAAAGCAGTATTTCAAAAAGTTTCAGAAAATTTTAAGTGGCAAACAGGTAATGCGTTATTTCCAGGTTGAAAACAAAATCAAAGCATTGATTGACGCACAGCTTGCCAGTGAGATACCCTTGGTGGAGAAAAACTAACAAGGTAAATAATATGATAAAGACCCCGCTCACCTGTTTAAGGGAGCGGGTTTTTATTTTTCTATCCGCAACGGCAATCGCCGATTCCCTGGCCCTGTAATTCGGGCGGGTTTCCACAAACCGGGCAGGGCTCGTCTTCGGCATGGTTGTGCTGATGTTTATGACCTTCGTTTTTTGTTTCGTTACTGCCACATCCACAACTTCCGCCACAGCATCCTCCTTCACGGGGCCGGATGTCTTCCTCCACGACAGGACGGACGTGCATTACTTTACCGGAAACAAAAAGCTGCTTACCGGCCAGCGGATGATTGAAATCCATCTTTACCCGTTTATCACCGATCTCCAGTATTTTACCTTTTACCGTATTGCCCTGGTTGTCAATCATACTGACCTCATTGTTGAGATATAACAGGTCTTCGCGAAGGACACCGTCTATTCTGAAAGTGTCTTTTGAAACATCCGTAACCATTTCCGGTTTGTAGTCGCCGAAAGCTTCCCCGGACATCAGCTTGAATTCGAATTCATCGCCTTCTTCAATGCCAAGTATCCTGTTCTCAAAGCCTTCAATAAACTCATCGTACCCGAAAATCATTTTCCGGGGATTTTGTTCTCCGGCAAATTCGATCAGCTTGCCATCCCAACCATCCGTATGAATTTTGTAAGCGATGAATGCCACAGTATTATAATCGGTTTTCATTGTTCAATCTGTTTTAGAAAAGCGACAAACATATTAAATTAATTTAGACCACATATAAATAATTTTGTTAAATAGTTTTTTTAACCTAATTTTGACTGCTCAAAAAACGAAGTTATGGTAATCGGAATATTAAAAGAGCCTGATTTTGAACATCGTGTAAGCCTGCTGCCCGAAGCTGTCAAAACCCTGATAAAATTAAAAACGGAAGTGCTGGTCGAACCGGATGCCGGAAAAAGAGCTTTCGCAAATGATGATGAATACAAAGAGGCCGGTGCCGTTGTCGTTGACAGAGAGGAACTGATTTCGAAAGCCGATATTCTGTTAAGCATAACGCCTCCTGAAAAACTTACTTTATCGAAATTAAAAAAGGGCCAGGTTGTCATCAGCGTTTTCAATCCGCTGGGGAATAAGGATACCGTGGATTATTTCCGGAAACAGGACCAGACTGTGTTCAGCATGGACATGATTCCGCGGATAACCAGGGGACAGGCAATGGACATCCTTTCATCCATGGCAACCATTGCAGGTTACAAAGCTGTTTTGGATGCCGCCATGAAACTACCCAATTTTTTCCCGATGTTCATGACCGCAGCAGGGACCATCCGGCCTGCCAAAGTGTTGATTCTTGGTGCAGGTGTTGCCGGTCTGCAGGCCATAGCCACCTCCCGCAAGCTTGGCGCCGTGGTGGAAGTTTTTGATGTGCGTTCGGCCGTAAAGGAACAGGTGGAGAGCCTGGGTGGAAAATTTGTGGAAGTGGAAGGCGCAAAAGAAGACGAAGCTGCCGGCGGTTATGCTGTGGAGCAGGACGAAGAGTTCAAAAGAAAACAAAAGCAACTGGTTCACGATCATGCGGTGAAATCAAGTGTGGTGATCTGCACTGCCCAGATTCCGGGCAAAAAGGCACCGGTGCTCATCGAAAAACAAACAGTTAAAGAGATGAAGGACGGCTCGGTGATCATTGACCTGGCCGCTTCCACGGGCGGCAATTGCGAATTGACCGAAAATAATAAAACAGTTGTTAAAGAAGGAGTGACCATCGTCGGGAAATCAAATTACCCTTCGGACATGCCAAACGATGCCAGCAGGATGTTTGGGAATAACCTGGTGAACTTCCTGAAATTGCTCATTGATGAAGAGGGTGGCCTCAAGCTTGAAGGACGAGATCGTCAAAGGGACTTGCATGGTTCACGAAAAACAGATCATGAGCGACTGGTTGAAAAAATTTTATTAACTATTAAATTAATAAGTAACAATTCAAGAAATGAATAACATCTTTCTGTTTACCCACCCCCGCCTGCCAAAGTGGCTACGGCGGGCAGGCCTTAATCCCCTCCCGGAGAGGGGAGCAATCGGTATTCATTTTTTGAATTTTGAGATATTGAACAAAATAAATTGAACAAATAAGAAAAAACATGGAACAATTCCTCGTTTATTTTTACGAAAACAAAGAGATGATCTTCATCATCACACTTTCGATCTTTCTGGGTCTGGAAGTGATCTCCAACGTGCCTTCGGTGCTGCACACGCCGCTTATGTCGGGGGCCAACGCCATCAGCGGCGTTATCATCATCGGGGGGATCATCCTTCTGGGCAGCACCGACCTTACAAAGTTCAGCCTGAACATGGTGCTTGGCATTCTGGCAGTGATCTTTGCCACATTGAATGTAGTGGGCGGTTTTGTGGTTACCGACAGGATGCTGGAAATGTTTAAGAAAAAGAAGAAAAAATAGTTATGAATACGACATTACAAGATTTGGGCGCAACTGCCGGAGATGTTTATTTATTGATCAGTTATCTGTTTGCTGCCATATTTTTTGTGGTAGGTCTGAAACAGATGAGCCACCCCGAAACGGCACGAAAAGGAAATTTCTGGGCCGCCGGCGGTATGGGCCTGGCCATGGTCACTACTTTGTTTTTGTACAGAACGCCTGCGGGTCACACGATACCAACTATGAATGTTGTTGTGATTCTGGCGGCCATCGCCGTGGGGAGTGTCATGGGGGCAGTCATTGCACGGAAGATAAAAATGACGGCCATGCCGCAACTGGTTTCTTTTTTCAATGCAACAGGCGGTGCCGCTTCGGCGCTGGTTGCTCTGATGGAATATTCAAACCCGGCCAACGAATCGGCCGTTGTTACCCTGCTGGGACTGGTTATCGGTACCATTGCTTTCAGCGGCAGCATGATCGCCTATGGAAAGCTGGACGGGAAAGTGGGCGATATTTTTGCCAAATGGACCACGTGGTTTAACCTGTTTCTCCTGGCACTGATCGCCGGACTGATGATCTACATGCTGGCCTTCCCCCATGATATGGCTACGGGAACCAAACTTTCTTATGTGCTGCTTGCCCTTGCCCTGATATACGGCATTATGTTCGTCATGCCCATAGGCGGTGCGGATATGCCCGTGGTGATCTCATTATTGAATTCACTGACCGGAATAGCTGCGGCTATGGCAGGATTTATTTATAATAACCAGGCCATGATACTGGGCGGCATTTTCGTAGGCTCGGCAGGCGGTATTCTGACACTGCTGATGTGCAAGGCCATGAACCGTTCGTTGCTCAATGTCATCATCGGGGCGTTTGGCGGAGGCGGTGCCGGGATAGATAAAGAACACGGAGCCATCAAAGAAATCACATTGAGTGATGCAGCCGTATTGCTCGCCTATTCGCAAAAAGTTGTCATCGTACCGGGTTACGGTCTGGCTGTTGCACAGGCACAATTTGTTGCCAACGAACTGGTTCAGTTGCTTGAAAGCAAAGGTGTGGAAGTCAAGTTTGCCATTCACCCCGTTGCGGGCCGGATGCCGGGACACATGAACGTCTTGCTGGCGGAAGCTGATGTGCCGTACACCAAGCTGATGGAAATGGATGACATCAACCCTGATATGCCCAACACGGATGTGACCATCGTTGTGGGAGCCAATGATGTGGTGAATCCCGCGGCGCTGGATGATCCTTCCAGCCCGATTTACGGCATGCCCATTATTCATGCGCATGAATCCAAAAACATCATTGTGATGAAACGCGGAATGGGGAAAGGATATGCCGGCATTGAGAATTTCCTCTTTTTCAATGACAAAACCCGGATGCTTTTCGGAAATGCCAAAGACACACTGCAAAAGCTGGTGAGTGAGATAAAAGAGCTGTAATCCTGATTTGCGCTTGTTGATGCCGGGATCATGTCGTCAGGGCTGTGTTTTATTGTATTTTCTCAACTTTATTGATCCATACCTTATATTCCGGATTTTATAAAAGAGCTATATTACTGAATAGTTATATTTTTGTACTTCGATATCAAAGACCAAATTATGACAACCCCAGACATTCCCAGGACGAGGTACAAACTACAATCCATTGCTTCGGGAAAGATTTTTGAGGATACCGGATGGTTGCTTGATGCTCCGGGAGAAACGGAACCCACACTGATACGGGCGATTTATGAAAACAAACAACTGGATTTGAAAGGCCCGGAATACGGCTTTTATATTTTTGCCGACTGGCTCCCGATTCAACGCACACTGAGAGGATCAAGCGCTCCGGTTACTTACAAGAGCGAAGGGCTGGCCAAAAAACTCGGCCTGGGTAACCTCTGGATTACTTTCAGCGGTTACTGGCCTGAAAAAGGCGCCGAAATGAAAACCTGTTCTTTCAAGGAAACCGAAGCTTATTCGGTTTGTGCCCGCATGGATGACGACTGGGATAAGGTGCTGGTTGTGGCTTCTGCCGGGAATACGGCCCGTTCGTTTGCCAGGGTATGTTCCGATAATAAAATCCCGTTACTGCTTTCGGTACCGGAAGATAACATCAACGTCCTGTGGTTTGACGAAGCTATTGACGATTGTGTGAAACTGATCGTCAGCCGTTCGGGAAGCGATTATTTTGATGCCATTCATTTGTCGAACCTGGCGTGCCGGTCAGAACATTTTATTCCTGAAGGAGGGGCAAAAAACATTGCCCGCCGTGACGGGATGGGAACAACTGTGTTATCGGCGGTGACGACCATCGGCGAAATACCGGAATATTATTTTCAGGCGGTTGGCAGCGGAACCGGAGCCATTGCAGCGTGGGAAGCCAATTTAAGATTCCTGGAAGACGGCCGTTACGGTCACCGTAAAATGAAACTGATGGTTTCGCAAAACATACCTTTCACTCCCATTTACAATGCCTGGAAGAATAATTCAAGGGCCATGCTTCCGCTGGATGATCAACTGGCACGAAAACAGGTTGAAGAAATTGATGCCAAGGTTTTGTCCAACCGCAAACCACCTTATCCGCTGGCCGGCGGGCTATATGATGCCCTGAAAGATACCGACGGTCACGTGATCCTGGCGAATAACAAGCAGGCCAAAGAAGCTGCTCGATTGTTCCTTGAGACGGAAGGCAATGACCTTCACCCGGCGGCGGCGGTGGCTGTTGCCTCGCTGATTAATGTGATCAATGAAGGCGATATTGACAGGAATGCAATGATCCTGCTGAATATTACCGGAGGAGGTGAAAACAGGTTCAAAAAAGAAAAGAAACTTCACTACCTCAAGCCTTCCCTGGTTTTCGACATTGATCCCGATCCTGATGAGGTTGTGGAAAAGCTCGAAAGATTGTTTTTTTAACCGTATGGCGGCTCTATCCAACGGTACATTGAATAAAAAAAGGCTGTCTCAAAAGTCAATTTTTACGGATTTATTGATTTAATAAAATCTTTGTGGTACTCTGTGGATTCTCTGTGATACACTGTGTAAAAGCTTTTTAATTTATGTCACAGAGATGCACGAAGGAGACACGGAGAAACACAGAGGACTCTTGAGACAGCCTTTTTTTATTTGATCTCGCTGAAATATTTCATGAACTGAACGCGCTCATAAGCTTCGGGGTTCTGCGAAGCTGACTGGCTCAACCGTCCGCGGAACTGATCAATATAATTGAACCCGTGTTCATCCATCCAGTCTTTTACAAAATTCAGGATTGTCGGAATATAACCGGCTCCGTGTTTGTAAATGGCCGAAGTTACCTGCGTAACCGTAGCCCCTGCCAGCAATTGTTTAACCACGGCTTCACCGTCGTGTATGCCCGTTGATGCAGCCAGGTCGATCTTTACCCGGTTGGCCATGATGGCGACCCACCGCAATGTGTTGTACATTTCGTTGGCATGTGAGAGCCTTTCCGCGTGTGTTACTTTCATCTCGTTGATGTCAATATCGGGGCTTGAAAAGCGATTGAACATCACCACACCGTCCGCACCGTTTTTTTCCAGGTTCATGATCACACGGCCCAGGTTTGAAAAATACGGGGATATTTTGACGGAAACCGGAATGTTCACAACCGATTTTATTTTTTTCAACACGTTATAATAAGTCTCTTCATTGTCGGTGCAGCTTTTGTCCATATTGAAGGGCATGACAAAAATGTTCAGTTCAAGGGCATCCGCTCCCGCATCTTCAATCTGTTTTGCAAACGAGATCCATTCAAGGCTTGAAACGGCGTTGACACTGGCAATAACAGGGATCATCACCTTGTTTTTGGTTTCCCTGATCATTTCAAGATAGCTGCCAAGTTCTTTCTCTTTGATGTGCACGTCTATATAGTCCAGCGTCTCGGAATATTCAGTGTACAGCAAACCGTCTTCTTCGGCTTTTTTCATCCGGTAATCGGCTTCCAGCATGATCTGTTCTTCAAAAATGGATTTCAGGACGACTGCCCCGGCACCGTTTTCAGCCAGTTCGACAATTTCCTTTACCGTACCCGTTAATCCGGAACTTCCGATCACAACAGGATTACTTAATGATAAACCGAGGTATTTTGTATTTAATTCAGCCATTTTTGGATGTAAGATTTAAGATTTTTGATTTAAGATTTTTGTTCGAAAATACTGATTACATTCATTAAAAAAGAAAAATTAACATTAATTGGCTTGTATTTTTTCCTGAATGTATTTATGCATTCCTGCTGCGGCTTTTCTTCCGTCGCCCATGGCAAGGATAACGGTTGCGCCGCCCCTGACGATATCGCCACCGGCAAATATTTCAGGCACTGACGACTGCATCGTGTCGGGATCGACCACGATTGTGCCCCAATCGGTCACTTTCAGGTTTTTCAGCGCTTTCGGGATCAACGGATTGGGAGAAACCCCAACACTGACGACTACGGTATCCACATCAATGATAAATTCGGAACCTTCGATCGGGATAGGCCTTCTTCTGCCCGAGGCATCGGGTTCGCCCAGTTCCATTTTTTGAAGTTTTACCTGTTTGACACGCCCGTTTTCATCGCTGTAATATTCGAGGGGGTTATGCAGGTTCATAAAAATGATCCCTTCTTCCTTTGCATGTTTGATCTCTTCGATACGTGCAGGCATTTCGGCTTCTGAACGGCGGTAAATGATCATGGCTTTGTCGGCGCCCAGCCGTTTGGCAGTCCTTACCGAGTCCATGGCTGTATTTCCTCCGCCGATAACGGCTACATTTTTCCCGCTGATGACGGGCGTATCGTATTCGTCGCTTGCGGCATGCATCAGGTTGATCCTTGTCAGGTATTCGTTAGAGGAAAAAATTCCGTTCAGGTTTTCGCCGGGAATGTTCATGAACCGGGGCAAACCGGCGCCACTTCCCACGAAGAAGGCCTGAAAACCTTCTTTTTTCAGATCGTCAAAAGTAGCTGTTTTCCCGACGATAAAATCAGTGCGGAATTTAATCCCCATTTTACGCATGGTTTCAATTTCGACGTCCACCAGCTCATTGGGTAGCCTGAATTCGGGGATGCCGTATTTCAAAACGCCGCCAACTTCGTGCAGTGCCTCAAAGACAGTAACATCATAGCCGTATTTTGCCAGGTCGCCGGCGGCAGCCAGTCCGGCAGGCCCTGAACCGACAACACCCACTTTGATCTTGTTGTGTTTCTCCGTTTTCGGGACAGACATCTTTCCGCTGTTGCGTTCCCAGTCGGCGGCAAAACGCTCGAGGTAACCAATGGCGATGGGTGGTTTATCCAGCTTCTGCGTGTAGAAGCAGTTTAATTCACATTGTTTCTCCTGCGGGCAAACCCGGCCGCAAACTGCCGGCAAGGCATTTGTTTCTTTAAGCGTAACGGCTGCACCGGCAAAGTCTTCCACCTCGATCTGCTTAATGAACTTGGGGATGTTAATCCCTACCGGACAGCCCGTTATGCATGTGGGGTCGGCACAGTCGAGGCAGCGGTGGGCTTCGGCGATGGCCATTTCGGGAGCAAGCCCTTTGTTTACCTCCACGCTGTTTTTGTTTCTGACATCAGGGTCCTCCTCGGGCATGTTGATCCTCTGGAGACTTGTACGCTCTTTGGCCTTCATCCGTTTGCGGACTTCCGCCCGCCATTCCTGGCTTCTTTCAGCTTTCAGATAGTCTATTATATTTTCCATTTCTTTTATGCTTCAACAGTTTGCAAATACTTTTGGTAAGCTTCATATTCCTGCTCTTTGTAAGCGCCCAAACGGGTCATCATTTCATCGAAGTCAACCTGGTGGGCGTCAAATTCCGGCCCGTCAACACAAACGAACCGGGTTTTCCCCCCGATGTGGACCCGGCAGGCTCCGCACATGCCCGTGCCGTCAACCATGATGGTATTTAAGCTGGCCATGGTGGGAATGTTGTATTTTTTTGTGGTCAGCGCACCGAATTTCATCATGATGGCAGGGCCGATAACGAAACACAGGTCAACTTTTTCGCGGTTGATCACTTCTTCCATTCCTGCAGTAACCAGACCTTTCTTTCCGTAAGAGCCGTCATCGGTCATGACGATCACTTCATCGGAAAATTCACGCATCTGGTCTTCGAGGATAATGAGGTCTTTGCTTCGTGCAGCCAGGATGGTGATGACCCTGTTCCCTGCCTTTTTGAGTCCTTCAACGATGGGAAGCATGGGGGCTACGCCGACGCCGCCGCCGGCGCACAAAACGGTTCCGACTTTTTCGATGTGAGTTGCTGTTCCCAATGGTCCCACAACATCCATGATGACATCGCCGACATTCATATTGCAGAGTTTTGCCGACGTAACACCGACTCTTTGAATGACCAGCGTAATGGTTCCTTTCTTTTCATCCGCAGCTGAGATGGTAAGCGGTATCCGTTCTCCTTTTTCATCAATCCTGACAATGACGAAGTGTCCCGGCTTCCTGGTTCTGGCAATTTCCGGGGCTTCGAGAACGAGTTTTACCACGTTTTTTGAAAAAAATTCCTTTTCAAGTATTTTGCTCATTTTTTTCTGTCTGAAATAGTTCTTTATTAAAATTTTAAGTTGCCAAAAATAGAAAAATATACGAGCCTTAAACAATTAATTTTAAAGCATTTACCGTATATACAGTAAATCAATTTATTAACTTTGTAATTTATAATGTGTCTAATGGAAAACGGGAAACAGAGTACACGACAGGGGCACTTATCAGCAGAAATACAAAATAAAATAAGCCGTTTAATTCCCTGCCCGACATGGTCATACGGGCGTCCACACTTAATCCCTAATTTTCCTGATGAGCATCAGCCCGTCCCGGATTGAAAGCATCACCTGTTCCACACGGGGATCGTTTTTCACCTTTTCGTTGAAACGGCGAATGCCCTGGGTTTCCTTGTCCGGTTTATTGTCGTAAACGGTTTTTCCGCCCCAAAGCACATTGTCGGCAAGGATAAAACCGCCATTTCGAACTTTCGGAAGTATTAATTCATAATAATCAACATATTGCTCTTTATCGGCATCAATAAAGACAAGGTCAAACTTCTCTTTCAAACCGGGAATAATTTGCAAAGCATTCCCCATTATCAATTCGATTCGATCATGCATTCCAGATAAATTAATGAATTCCGATGCAAAACTTTCCATTTCTTCGTTGCTCTCAAGAGTGATCAGTTTTCCACCTTCGGATAATCCTTTGACAAGGCAGATGGCTGAATAGCCGGTAAAAGTCCCGATTTCCAGGATGTATTCCGGCCTGATCATGTGGCTGATCATTTCCAGGAATTTCCCCTGCACGTGGCCCGACAGCATGTTGGGATAAAATGTTTTCAGATGTGTGGTTCGGTTCAGTTTATATAAGACGTCATCCTCGGGTGTCGTATGACGTTCGATGTACTGTTCAATTTCTTTTTGTATCATAGTTTGTTTTCCGTATTTTTGAAACAAAATTAATC
Organism: Chlorobiota bacterium; assembly: GCA_013151505.1. Lineage (GTDB taxonomy): Bacteria > Bacteroidota > Bacteroidia > Bacteroidales > F082 > JAADID01. Next base: position 21,828 of record JAADID010000317.1, read on the forward strand.
CAAAACCTCATGCTTGGAAGTTTACCAAAACGTGCGAAACATAATATTATACTTTTTACTGTGAGTTTTGTTTACATTTTTGTGATCGGACTTTTCCCGGATAATCAAAACCTGAGTTTTGTTTACTACACTTTCATTTCCCTCATCTATTTCTTTTCAATCCTTACCATAAAAGACAAAAGTAACCATTACTTTTATGTTCCTGTTATTATGATAATATTGACCTGGGTTACAGAGTTCTTAAACTTTCCGTTGCTTTCCAGGATCACGGGAATCATCTCCACTTTTTTCTTTTTCATTATTATCATTTTACTTGTCATCAGGGTTGCACGAAGCAAAACCGTCGGCGTGCTGGAATTTCTTGAGTCGGTCAACGTGTATCTGCTGCTGGGCATTGCCGGCTCCATCCTGTTCGGTATGATTTACAGCACCAACCACGATGCTTATAATCCAAAGGGGGAAATATTAAAAAACCAGGCCGATTTTATTTATTACAGTTTCGTCACGATGACCACGCTGGGTTACGGAGACATCACGCCCAATGATTCACTGGCCCGCTCGCTTTCCATCTTTTTCAGTGTTGCGGGGCAACTTTACCTCACCATGATCATCGCCATGCTGGTTGGGAAATATTTGAGTGAACAAACAGAAAAATAAACGGCAATTTCAACAAACCGGGTCTATTCAAATTGTTTCGGTACGCCACAGATCATTACAAAGGGTTTGTCTGCCGATTTGTTGCGGTACTGATGCTTTTCGTTGGGCATGACCAGGGCAAAGTATCCTTGTTTTATGGTCCGCTCGTTTCCTTCAATATCCACCAATACGCCTTCCCCTTCAATAACATAATTCATGTGTTCGTAAGGGTGTTGATGAAACGGGGTTTGCCCGCCCGGCTCAATGGTAAAAACCCGCCACGAAAAAACAGGTACGCCGTCAGCCGTGGAAAGCGGCATTTGTTTCCAGGCTTTTTCGGCGCCTGACATATTTACTTTTTTCTTTTCAACATCGTTGAGTGAGATTATTTTCATTGTTGTAAGATTTTCTTTGTTACTGTTTTTGTAATGTTTTTGCGTAATCTTTGTCAGTGTAAATCCAAAAGAGGGGTTGCCAGCGCTCAATACCCATGGCGTCATAACGGCGGGCGATGGGCGCAATACCGAGTACTCTTTTTTCAATTTTCAACGTATTGGGGTCAATGGCCCACTCTTCCAGGAAACGGATACGCATGACATCTGCCCGTTTGATATTATAAACCACCAGCGTATCATGTTCTTCATAAGGCGGGTTTTCATCTACCACGCTGAAAAACGTGGTGTCGGACAATATACCGGCCACCTCTTCCTTCGAGATGGGGTTGTTAAAATAATCGTACGCCTGGAATTTGCCCGATTTTGCTCCCTCTATAATCAAATTCACCAGCTTTTCGCGCTGCGGGCCGGGCAGGTTCTGAATCCACCAGTCATAATCAGTATCGGGGCTGACAATATTTACATCATACTGGATTTTACTGGCGATGATGTCTCCTTTCTTTTGTTGCGTGCATGCCGTTATGATAAATGCCAGCAATATCGTTGCTCCTGAA
>JAADID010000109.1 GCA_013151505.1 Chlorobiota bacterium
TGCTTTCACGCACAACTCATGTTCACCGGATATATAGTCAATATCGTTCAGCCTGATAGTGTCACCGGTACCCTGTCCGCCGTAAGGGATGGTTCCGGCAATGGCACTGTCAATATAAACTTTGAAAAGGGTCAGCCCCCGGGCTACCGAATCATTCAGCGTTGGTACCGTCCAGCTTGCCGACAGGGTCAGGTCTGTTTCATCAAATCGGGCTGTAAAATTTTCGCAGGGGGGTAAAAAAGCTGAATTTATCGAAAAAAATTCATGTACAAATTTGCAACACGCATAAGAACCGAAACTGACCACATAGTTTTCACCGTATTCAAGATCAGGAATATAAAATGCATTTGTGTCGGCAGGAATAGAATCGTTAACCGGATTACCACCGATATAAAGCATGTATTTTTCAGGATAGAACCGACCGGCCTCTACGAGGACATTGTCAATGGCCCAGCCGGAACCTGTTTGTCCGTGGTCATCGGCAAGGAACAGGAAGCCGGTTTTGTCATATCCGAAATATCCACTCAAAAACGACAGGTCAATATCAATCTGTTGCCAGGTAGTGTCGGGCGTCATTTCATACAATGTATCCCATGTATCTCCCTGGTTAATTGAATAAAAGACCGTTCCCGTTTGACCTCCTTCTCCTGTGAAATAACTGTCGAAGTGGAAATGATAATGATCTCTGTACCTTAAATTGACCAGTGTTCGCACCAATGAATCGCAACATCCGTCGTTACCTTCCCCTGCCAGATCATTGTTGACGACAGCATAATATCCGTCATGCGGGGGTACCGGAAACCCGTCACTTCCACCTGCGTCCGACCGGAACCAGCCGGCGCCGCTGCTGTTTTCGTACCAATAAGAAGGAGGAAACTGGATGCCGGTAAAATCCTCATCCACAGAAGCCATCAACGGATCATCCCAGGTTAGCATTGATGAAATAGTATCCACAGAAATGTGGCGGGGCGGATAAACAGGGATCATCAGTACGGCATTCATATTCTTGTTCTGATTTAAATTAACCTCCTCTTGCCATGTTTCAAACCCTTTCACATCAACCAGGAGCGTGTAATACCCCGCAGGGACATCTTCGAAAATGACGGTTCCGGCAATTTGCCTGACAAGTATCATATTGCCGTATAGATAAACCCAGCCGGTTGAATCCTGGAAGTTAATATCACAACAGGATTCAATATCAACGGTCAGGTCATATACTTGCCCGTAAAGCGCTCCTGTTGAAAAAAGAAAAATAATGATGAGTGTTTGGGTTAATCTTTTCATGGTATTTGGTTTTCTGATGTTCATTTTCTTTACTCTCCGATGTTGGTGTCCCCACCAACAACTTGTTTAATTCAATTGCCGTTGTTGCAAGCAGTTGGTGGGGACACCAACTGCGGTTTCGGGACACCAACTAACCTGTCAAATGCAATTGGTGAAGACACCAACTTCGGGAGCAGGCTTTATCATTTCACCGTCGTTGGTGTCCCCACCAACGACCGTAACCTGTTCAAATGCAGTTGGTGAGGACACCAACTGCGGTGTAGATTTATTTAAGAACGATTTTCCTGGTCACAATATCATTTTCGGTTTTTACCCGTGCAATGTAAATTCCCGGTTTCAGCCCGTTCACATTCAGGGTTATCTTTTTGTCGTTTGCTTGTTTTACCAAAACCGTTTGTCCGGTGTAATTGATCAGCTCAATTTGACGGACGGTTTCCGGGGAGGAGATATTGATTTTGCCGCTGGCAGGGTTGGGATAAACAACCATTCTCTTTTCGGGAGATTTGTTTTCGTTTTGTCCGACAAGTGTTATGCACACATAATCTTCATCGGGGTTGTCTTTTGCTGTGAAAGGTGCCGACTCGCAATAATCGGTTTCGCTTTCGTAAACCGCGGTTAACCTGTAACAAATCATACTTCCGTCAGGATCATCAACAATCCAATATGATTCCTCGCCTTCAATATAAGGAATAAATTCAATGAACTGAAAATCACCTCCGTTAATGCTTATATACAAATTAATACCTGTAAAGTTTCCCAAGTGACGATTTTTTTGCTGAGATATCTCAATTTCCCTGCCGGAAAAATCTTCCACATAAAAGGCAATGTTCCAGTTGTAATCCAAGCCAAAATCCAACAGATTGTCCCAGGTGTCACTACCACAAGTTTTGATCATATTTCCATAGCCATTTATTGCCGGCCCTTCATCAGCTCCCATTGGAAAAACATTAGCTCCGAAAATATTTAACCTGTACCCGACCCAATATTCCTGTGAAACATCAAGGTAAAGTGCCGTATCAATAATGTCCTCAATCCATCCGGTTTCTTCAGCCGGTTTGAAATCACTGGTGTATATCGTTGTTGAGCCGTTATCACCGGTACATATCCGGAATTGTAAGCTATCGTAGCCCACATCATACATAAATGTTTTTATTTTCGATATTTTATAACCGTTAAGGGAAGCAGGAAGTGAATTTGCATCCCATCTGGCTGCTGCACAAGCTTTTTCTTCACAGGCAAATCCAACCCCGGTATAATTTTCCCCATTATCCCATTCAATCCATTGAGCTGCGGGCAGGGTGTCACAGGAAGAAAATTCAAAATTGAGCAAATATTGATCATAACCGATTGTGTCTATGTTTATAGCGAAATTACAAAAGGAAGGACAAGTCCTGTAAATCACAATATTGTCAATCAGCCAGTCGTTAATATTGCTGTTATTTTCGCCGCTGGCTTCAAACCGTATCTGGAAAACCTTGCTCATGGCATAAGATGTGATGTCAAGATGCAGGGTATCCCAGTCGAAACTGCCTTCGTTAGCCCGTTCATAAACGGTATTCCAGTCATTGCCATCGTAAACCTTCACAGTCATTTTTTCAGTTCCTCCGGCACTGATATCGTTGAGTTTCAGCTGAAAATCAAGCCAGATATTTCCTTCGGTAAGTTGGGAAGTGTTTACCGGACCGGAAGTAAGTGATGAGAAATAGTTCAGCGTAGATTTCGCCGGATGAAAAGCTGCGGAAGGTGCGGAAGGTGCGGGATTTCCGTTGTTTTGATCAATAACCCAGTCGGAAGATGTGGTTGTCCAGTCCTGGTAATCAAATGAACCCTGGTCCCAGTTTTCCGAAAAAGGTAATTCGTATCCCCAGATGACCTCTGCCGTATCGCAAACGGCTTGCGATTCTCCGATCTCGCCCGGAAAGCCGAAAACTGAAAGGTCATAAAGTGCCGTTACGCAATATATATATTCTCCCGGCATGATGTTGTTATCAATGAGAAACACCAGGTCTTCCGTACCTTGTCCTTCGTAAGGGATATTGGCTATCAAAGTCCAGTTGCGGTAAATATTAAAACTCATCAAACCGGGAGGGATGTTTCCGTCGCAATCTTTGGGAGGTAAGAACTGAATTTGAAGCTCATCCTCACCGTAATAGGAAGTAGCTGTAACCAGTCTTGGCGGAAAAAGGAAACCGGAAGTAAAATCATAAAACGCCGTATCCGATTCGCCGCAGTTATAAACTGCTTGTATGCCGGCGGTGTATTCCTGCCCGTAAACAAGACAATCAAAGAAATATGAAGTTCTCGTACCGGGGATGTTAGCTACAAGATCACCATCTAGAAACAGATGATACAGCGAGGGTTGCGGATCGCCTTCTGCCGGCGGGTCCCATGTGGCAAAAGAAGTTGCGGGATTGACCGTGAAATTGGCCGGCGGTGAAAGCTCATAATCAAACTGATGTTCATCACCGTATCGGCTGCGATATAAACACTGTCGAAAGTTTCCGTGTAGTCACCCGGAATGGTAATGGTCATGTCGTAATAGCCGTAAGGAACTTCCGGGAAAATCACGGTGCCCGTATCCGAAAACGCTTCAAAATAATAATCCTGAACACAGTCGCCGCCATCGAGGATGACGTAAAGGGAATCGGGGGCATTTCCTGCGGGACAGGACACATTCACCGTAACTTCCGCACCCTGCAGGTGGCTGACAATGTTTGAATACTGCCAATCCGAATAGCTCGTGTCGCAGTTGAGGCGAACGGCATAGGCATAATAACCGGGCGGCAACGAATCCCAGTGGCTGCCATCCACATACGGCATGAAATTCACGGAATCCAGCGGGTGTAACGTACCGTCTTCGGGGCCCTCGCCGTTGCATGGATTAAAGTTGTCAATGAAGGCAATCTGGAATAATTTGCTTCTTTGATTTTTTGAGTTTGGGATGCCGCAGTTATAGGACCTGATCATCAAGTCATTGTAAGACGATAGTTGCCACTGTGTTGAGTCCGCGGCTTTTGTGTAAGACTGGTAAAAAACAGGATTCTCTTCGTCCACACCGATGGGCGGGCAATGGGGCGGGCTTTCCAGTTGTTCGACGGCCATGTAATAAGTGTCGCCCTGCTTGATGTCCACGTCCAGTCCGTCAAAATCAACCCAGTAGAAGTTATTAACAGTTACGGTAATGGAATCAAGGATGGTGCCCGGATAACCACCCGGTCCGTCGTCATCAAGGACATAGACGTTAATATCACGGCCGAGGAAATCAGCGCCTTCCGGAAAACTACCATCTCCAACATAGACACTTCCTCCGTACACATGCAGTGGTCCGTACGCCGCGGAATATTTAACAGCAGCCATCCCGCCGGGGAAAATCCAGGCGAAATAATTTTCGGCGGAACCATCATCATAATATTTCTGGAACCTTGTGGAAGCATCCACAGTGCAGGACGTATCGTTATTGTCAGGGTTGGCCATGGTCCAGCACATCTCGCAAAACATGGAACTGTAACTGTATTGTGCCCGGCCGGCAAGTGGCAATAAAACAATGAAAACGAAAAGGTAAAATATCTTCTTCATGGCAAAGGTGTTTATTTTTGGTTATGTATTAATCTGGTCATCGTGTTTTGGCAGGTGGGGATTTGCCCGTCTAAATATACGACAAAAAATTGAACTGATTGGTTGCCAGGGGTGGAGTGATTTTATAAACAGGGAAAAGATTGGAAACTGACAATAAACACAGGATGAGGTTAAAGACATTGACAATTGCACATTTGCGCAATCGAGCAATCAAATAACCAAACCATCCTCTCCTTACGCCACTTTCGGCTCGATCAGCACATCTTCTTCAACACGCAGGTTATCAATGATGAACACCTGTCGCTGGGGTGTGTTTTTGCCCATGTAGAATGAAAGGGTTTCGGCAACCGAAGATTCGCGGCGCAGGATCACAGGATCAAGCCGGATATTGGTGCCGATAAAATGCCGGAATTCGTCAGGTGAGATCTCGCCGAGCCCTTTAAAGCGGGTGATCTCCGGGTTAGGTCCCAGCTTGGCTATGGCTTTTATCCTTTCTTCTTCACTGTAACAGTAAATGGATTCTTTTTTGTTCCGTACCCTGAACAACGGCGTTTGCAGGATGTACAAATGCCCGGCCTTGACCAGATCGGGATAAAACTGCAGGAAAAAAGTCAGCAATAGCAAACGGATGTGCATTCCGTCCACATCGGCGTCGGTGGCGATCACCACGTTGTTGTATCGCAGGTTTTCCAGGCTCTCGTCAATATTGAGCGCCGCCTGCAACAGGTTGAATTCTTCGTTCTGATAAACGATTTTCTTGCTCAGTCCATAACAATTCAGCGGTTTCCCTTTCAGGCTGAAAACCGCCTGTGTCTGCACATCACGCGATTTGGTAATGGAACCGCTGGCCGAATCCCCCTCGGTAATGAACAGCGTGGTTTCAAGACGCTTTTCGTGGTTGGTATTCAGATGGATACGGCAGTCGCGTAACTTTTTATTGTGCAGACTGGCTTTCTTCACGCTTTCACGCGCCAGCTTTTTGATGCCGGCCATATCTTTCCTTTCCTTTTCCGACTGAAGGATTTTCCGGTACATGGCTTCAGCCGTTTCGGAATGGATGTGCAGGTAATTGTCCAGGTTGCGTTTAATAATATCATTCACATAATTACGGACGGTCTGTCCGCCCGGTTCAATATGCTGCGAACCCAGTTTGGTTTTTGTCTGAGACTCGAAAACCGGCTCCTGTACTTTAATGCTGATGGCAGCAATGATGGATGTCCTGATGTCGCTGGTTTCAAATTCTTTTCCGTAGAAATCGCGGACGGTTCTTACGATGGCTTCCTTAAAAGCAGTCAGGTGCGTGCCGCCCGAAGTGGTATGCTGCCCATTGACAAAAGAGTAATATTCCTCGCTGTAAGCCCTTGAACTGTGCGAGAGGGCACATTCAAATTCATCTTCTTTAATGTGAATAATAGGGTAGAGGATGGGGCCGTTTCCGTTGATGTTGTGTTCGAGCAGGTCGCGCAGGCCGTTCTTTGAGTGCAGCTTCTGTCCGTTGAAAATGATTGTCAGTCCGCTGTTGAGGAAAACATAGTTCCACAGCATCTCTTCGACATATTCATAGATGTAATGATAATTCCCGAAAATCTCTTCATCCGGGAAAAATGTGATGATCGTTCCGTTTTTTTCTTTTGACGGTTCAATCGGTGCATCATTGACCAGTTCTCCCCTGACATATTCAACGATCTTGGTCTTTCCTTCCCGGATAGACTGCGCTTTGAATTTGGCTGACAGGGCATTCACCGCTTTGGAACCCACGCCATTCAGCCCGACGGCTTTTTTGAATACCTTGGAATCATACTTTGCCCCCGTATTGATCTTGCTGACACATTCATTCACTTTTCCCAGGGGCATCCCACGGCCGTAATCCCTGACAACAACCTCTTTGTCATTGACAACAACTTCGATGACATTTCCATAACCCATGACGAACTCATCAATGGAGTTGTCCATGACTTCTTTCAGCAATACGTAAATCCCGTCATCGGCTGAACTTCCGTCGCCCAGCTTACCGATGTACATGCCCGGCCGTAACCTGATGTGTTCCTTCCAGTCCAGCGACCGTATGCTGTCTTCTGTATAATCAACCGACATTTATCCTCAATTTTTGGCAAAATTAGAAAGTAATCAATCGGAAAATCACCGGAGAACAATTAGTTTTTAAATACGGATTGTTGAAAACCCTTGTAAATACAAGCATTCAGGAATTTATTAAAGTGACACTGTTAATTTTTTCAGGGAATAATTATTTGGGTGAAACTACTATTTCAATACTATTTTGGCTTACTATTCCGTTGACTTAATAGAAACACCTTTGTAAATGTCCGTCAAAATTCTCTTTTTTCTTTTCTTTATAATTCCATGTCTTACAAGTGCGCAGGAAGCTCAAAAAATAAACCAGAGCAATCTGGATTCTCTCCGGGCGGCTTACATGGCAAAACAAAAAAAGGCAGCCATCGAAAAAAGAGCCCGCTTCAGGAAACAATTACGGGATGCTGACAAGGACACCATTAATGATTTGGATTACAGCCACATGTTTTATGAAGCATTGCCTGAACTTTCCGGCTTTCATCATCTGAAATCCATTAATTTAAGCAACAATCGTCTTGCAAAGGTTAATTTAATCACGCTGGAAAGCGACAGTCTGCAACGTATCAATTTATCAAATAACGTAATCAGAAAAATAAAATTCAATCGCTGCGAGCAAGTCAGGTCAGTCAGTCTTAACAAAAACGAGTTGAAGAGGATCCCACGGTCTTTGCGGAAATGCCGAAGTCTTAAATACCTGGATGTAAGCAACAATCATATTAAGAGAATTCCCAGATGGCTGGTAAAAATGGACAGCCTGAACGAGTTGGACCTGAACTTTAACAGGATAAAACTGAACAATAAAGCTGCTGTAAGAATGAAGAATATCAATACGCTCCTGCTTGCCGGAAATCAACTGAAAGAGTTGCCTGGTAATATCGGTGAAATGACCGGAGTAAGAAAATTCAATTTTTCGAAAAATTCAATAAGCAGCGTACCGCCATCGTTTAAGAAGCTGGACAGCCTGACAAATCTCATTTTTTATAAAAACAGTTTCAAAGAAATACCTGGTGAGGTCACTTATCTGAAAAATCTGGTGGAGCTTGATTTTTATTACAATAAAATCCGGGAAATCCCACAGGGTATTGGCAGATTGACGAATCTTAAACAACTGTTTCTGTCGTTCAATGACATAAAAACCCTGCCCGACACCCTGGCGGCATTGAAAAATCTGAAATACATGTATATCCATCACAATGAACTCACAATTGCCCCGCAGTGGATAACCACCCTCACCAGGCTCCAACGGCTTGATCTGGGTTTCAACAGGATTGTTTCAATTCCGGATATGTCAGCGATGGAAAACCTGACAGAAATTGATCTTCAACACAATGAACTTGAGCGGTTTCCCTGGGAGCTGTTGGATAAAAAAAACCTGCGTATCCTTATTTTCAGGGATAACCCTTTTGCTTTGACCGATCAACAGGAAAAAATCCTTCAAAGGCTTGAAAATAATCCTGATCCTTCGCATCCTGTGGTTATTTATTGAAACTTTCAGCATCAGAATCAGTAGATGTTCTGTCAGTTCCTTCATAAAGGTTGATAAAAACAAACAAGCCAAAGGACGAAATATTTCTAATTTTACACCCGCTTGGAATTAAGCTCTATGCCCGGTTTTACCCTTATATATCAGAAAGACGGACTTGATGAAAGCATCGCAAAGCGTACGGACCGCCTTGTGAAAGCTTCTTTCAAGATTCAGTACATCATCAAAAAGGAAGACCTGATCGTCCTTTTCAGGGACGGAAATCAATATCCTTTCCGGGTGATTGAAACCGGGCGATACATCATCCTGGTCGAAGGAAAAATCTACAATACCGACCCGGAACATGATAAAGTCTTCATCAAGAATGTGAAAAACATTGCCAAAACGGGCGATACGAACCTGCTGGATTATTTCCATTCTCTTGACGGTGAATTTGTGATTTACGTTATCAACCGCCTGAACCGGCATGTAGTGATGATCAATGATTACCTCGGGCGGCTGCCCTTGTATGCATGGCACCAGAGGCGTTTTATCCTGTCGCGGGATATTTTTGTAATGGACAAGGTGACTACCGGACTGCTTTTCGACGAGACTTCCGTTTACCAGTACCTGCGGCTGGGCTTTCCGATGGGGAAACGCACCCTGTTCCACGACATTGACCGGATACCCGGTTCTTCGTTCCTTACTATTGATGATAATGGTGTGCATCTCCGCGAAGGCTCTTTTGACGAAGCGGTTTTCAGCGATACGCATACCGGCAAGGAACCCGAAAAGGCGCTGTATGAACTTTTTCGGAAAGCGGTGAAAGACCGGTTACAAACAGAGAGCAAAGTGGTCGTCTCACTTAGCGGCGGTATGGGGTCACGACTAATTGCCGGGGAGATCGAGAAATCGAACTATGCCGCCGATTTTGCCACCTACACAACAGAAACCCCTGTTTTCGGAAAAGAAATGGAGGTGGTGAAAAAGATCGGCAAACATTACGAACACTCGCCGCATGTGACGGTTTGCAAAACATGGTCTCCTGAGTTTTTCGACGAACTGGCCGGCGCAAAAGGGGGGATGAACGATTTCGGCAGGGCTTTCGAGATGCAATTTCTGAAAGACATTGCCTCCCGATTTCATGAGATGATCACAGGTTACGGTATGGCTTCCACACTGGCGTTCCTGTTTCCTGAAGTACCGGTGAGCAAAAAGAAATTTGCAACTTATGTGCTTAAAAAACACCGGGTTTCAAAAATCCGGACATTAGACAGGTTTTTCCTGTTCGACCTGAAAAAGGAAGAAAAGAACCTGCGGGAACAGCTTCTGGACCTGCCTGTAAAGAACACCATATTGAAATATAAATATTTCCTGCTTGCCGAAATGGCGAGGAACCTGTTGTTTGAGGAAGAAGACCGCGACAGGAGCTTCATCTGGAGCACTTCGCCGTTTTACAATCCGGACTTTTACAGGCTGGCGCATGCCGTTCCCGAGAAACTGAAAAGGAAGTATGCCCTGCTGGAGAAATTCACCCGGCTGGTTGACCCTAAATTAGCCGAAATTCCACATGCTCAATGGGATTTTGCCATTGCCGAAAAGCAACGGGTCAGAAAAATGATCTTCAGGGAAAAGTTGCGCCATTATTTCAGCGGCTTTAAACGGGAGGAGATGGATTACGACCGACAGGAAGAAATGGCCACCCTGGTTGGCTCGCTGATGAATAAAGGATACGGCGGACAGCTTTCGATGTATGCCAACAAATATTATCTGAGCATGACGCGCGAAGAAACCCTGTACCACCTGATCGCCCTGCTGAAAGTTTCCGAGATGTCGTGGAAGAGTATTTGATTTAGCCTGATTTTGTTTTTAGAAAAGTTTCCTTTATCAACCCCCTGAAATCCCTGAAATCCTGTCTTTGAGGTATCCATTCCCCGAAACGGGTTCCGGTTCGTTTTTTGAAAATGATGTACTGGTAGATCACGGTCGAAATGTAACTCACCGAAGCGGTGGCGGCAGCGCCGTTGATGCCAAACAATGGAATGAGCGAAAAGGCAAGGACTACAGTAAAAACAAATCCCACCACATTGGACCACAAGTTTACTTTCGGATTGCCCAACCCCGAAAAATAATGACTGAAAATGGCATTGGCAGCCAAAGCGATGACCCCGGGACTTAAAATCAGGATAACGGGCTTAACGCCGGTGAATGCTTTGCTGAATATCCAGATATAAAAACTTTCGGGAAGGATGACGAGAATCAATACCGCCGCGAAAGTCAGCAGGACCGTGAACTTCATCAGCTTGATGGTCAACTGTGCAGCATATTTTTTATCTGTTGTGTTCGACAACGTGGCAAACTGCACAATGGAGATACTCTGCCCGATGAGCCGGAGCCCTTCGGTGAGCTGCACACCTGCCGTGTAAACCCCCAATGGCGGCAACCCGGCAAACCGCTTGATAATATAAAAGCTGAACCGCTTATTCCCGATGTGCAGCACATTGGCAATCTGTGTGACTATCCCGTATTGAATAACCTTTCGCGTTGTGGCAAGCCAGTTGTATGCCGACCACGAACGGGTACCACGAAGTATGGCGAAAAAACTGAACAGCGCGGCAATGGAATACCCGGCATACAAACTATTCACATAAGCGTCGAAAGTTTTTTCGTTTAAATAGAAAATGTGAGCCAGGAAAACAACCAGGACAACCAGAACCTGTGTAGTGAAAATCGTATTGTAGGCCTTTATTCTTTCATGACCCAGCAACAGATTGTAATGAGTAAGCATCAATGAGTTGATCACAGCCAGCCCGATGATGGTCATCTCGGCACCTTCGGGGATGACGGTCGAATAAACCACGGGAAAGTAGAGTTTCAGCAGTTGAAAAACGAAGTAAAACAACACGTTCACAATAACAATCCAGCAATAAGCCGGTAAAAGCAGTTTCCCCGTGGATTCGCGTGAAGCAAAGTAAATGAGGGCGCTGCCTGCAATTAGATCAATGACCAGTTGAATGATGCCCACGTCGAGCAGGATCAGCCCGATAGCCCCCAGTCCTTTGCTGCCAATGTGATTGGTGATCAGAAAAAGGATGGCCAGGTTGACCAGGGCATTCAGTATGCGGGTTCCCGCCGTTCCAACAATCTTTTTGAGCATAGCTGCGTTGTTGGGACAAAAATAGGGATAAAACGTTATTCATTCCGATTATATCTTATTTTTGACCTGATTTTCCCATATCCATGAAGCTTTCCGTCATCATCGTAAATTATAACGTGGAATACTTCCTCGAACAGTGCCTTTATTCGGTGAAAAGGGCAATGAAAGGGATTGATGGCGAGGTAATTGTGGTGGACAACAATTCCACCGACCGGTCGAACCTGATGGTGAAAAAGAAATTCCCGGATGTCAGACTGATCGAAAATAAGGAGAACCTGGGATTCTCCAAAGCCAACAACCAGGGGATCAAAATCGCCAAAGGAGAGTATGTGCTCCTCCTGAACCCCGACACGGTAGTGGAAGACGACACTTTTGAGAAAGTCATTGATTTCATGGAGAGCCATCCCGATGCCGGAGCGCTGGGTGTAAAAATGGTGGACGGTTCCGGAAACTTTCTGCCCGAATCCAAAAGGGGACTGCCTACACCGTTGACGGCATTTTACAAGATGTTCGGATTGTCGTCACTGTTTCCCCGATCCAAAAGATTCTCAAAATACCATCTGGGTTATCTGGATGAAAACGAAATTCACGAGGTGGAAATCCTTGCCGGGGCCTTTATGCTGATCAGGAAAAAGGTACTGGACGAGATCGGCCTGTTGGATGAAACCTTTTTCATGTACGGCGAGGATATTGACCTGTCGTACAGGATCATCAAAGCCGGGTATAAAAACTATTACTTCCCGAAAACGCGCATCATTCATTACAAAGGCGAGAGCACTAAAAAAAGCAGCGTAAACTATGTGCTGGTGTTTTACAATGCCATGGTGATCTTTGCCCGCAAGCATTTTACGGGTAACCGGGCAAGAGCGTTGGCACAACTGATCAACATAGCCATATATTTCAGGGCTTTCATGGCCATCCTTTCCCGTTTATGGAACCGTTTCATATTACCTTTGATTGATGCTGTGGTTCTTTATGGCGGGCTTTACTTCATCGCTACCGTCTGGGCGCGGAGCATGATCTATCCCGAAGGAGGGAGCTATCCGCTGCCGTTTTTCTATTACGTCATACCTTCTTACATTGTCATCTGGCTGTTGTCCATTTATTTTGCAGGCGGATACGACAAGCCGGTGAGGATCAAACCGGGGATAATCGGGCTGATGGCAGGTACCGTGGTCATCCTGGTGTTTTATGCCTTGCTTCCCGAGAATATGCGTTTCTCACGTGCTCTTATCTTGCTGGGAACGGCCTGGGGAATAATCATCCTTCCTGTTGTGAGAATGTTGTTTTACTGGATGAAAGTGCCCTGGATACAATGGGGTGAAAAACACAACAAACGCTTTTTGATAATCGGTGACAAAGAAGAAGCGCAACGGGTATCCGATCTGCTGAACTCTTCATCGGTAAAGCCCGAATTCATTGCGCTGGTCAGCCCCGACGAAAAGCTGGAGAAAGATGAAGTGTTCGTGGGCAGCATTTCCCAGGTGATTGACATCATCAGCATTTACAATATTGACGAGGTTATTTTTTGTTCCAAAAGCATCCCGCACCAGACCATCATTGACAAGATGACCGAGTGGAAAGATGCCGATGTGGTTTACAAAATTGCCCCGGAAGACAGCCTGATGATCATCGGCAGCCATTCCATCCACACCAAAGGCGACCTTTATACAGTGGACATCAGCGGGATTGATACCCCGATAAACCGAAGGAACAAAAGATTACTCGATTTCTTCCTTTCGGTGATCTTCCTTTTGTTTTATCCTGCCTTGTTCCTCTTTCAGAAACATCCCGGCGGCTTTTTCTCAAATATTTTCAGCGTACTGGTCGGGAAAAAAAGCTGGGTGGGTTACTATGAGCTATCGCAAAGTGAATACCATTTGCCGAAAATAAAGAAAGGGGTGCTAACCACGGTGGATGGTATGAAAATCAAATCGGAGGACAGGGACGTGGTTGAAAAACTGAACCTGATCTATGCCAGGGACTATACTGTTTTAAAAGATATGAACATCATTTTGTATGCCTTCAGGGAATTGGGGAAATGATTGACACGGATTATTTGACGCAGATTTGCGCAGATGAAACGCTGATCATATCGTTAGAATTATCTTTTGTAATCACTGGCATCCCGAAGGAGTAGCCTGATAAATAGCCGGGAATTTATTCCCTGACAAAAAAATCATAATCGATCAACATAAAATCAACGTCAAGAAGAAAGACGCAGATTTGCGCAGATGAAACACTGATTGTTTTTTCACGCAACGCCGCGCCGCACACAGCGGATTTTATTCGACGAGTAACATCCCGAAGGGATAGCACGATAAACGGCCATAGAATTCATTCTA
>JAADID010000060.1 GCA_013151505.1 Chlorobiota bacterium
AGATGGACCTGAAAAACCTGATGGACGGCTTTGAATACCTCCAGCGGGAATTCCCGCTACCGGAATACCGTGTTAGCGTTTTGCATGGCAGAATGAAAACCGAAGACAAAGAATATGAGATGAAACGGTTCGTGGAAGGTAAAACCCATATCATGGTTTCCACAACGGTCATCGAGGTTGGTGTGGATGTGCCCAACGCCTCGGTAATGATCATCGAAAATGCCGAACGTTTCGGACTTTCACAGTTGCACCAGTTGCGGGGACGCGTGGGTCGCGGCGCCGAACAATCGTACTGTATTCTGATGGCAGGTGAAAAAGTTTCCAACGAAGGAAGGAAACGGTTAGAAACCATGGTGCGCACCAACGACGGTTTCGAGATCGCCGAAGCCGAACCTGCAACTCCGTGGGCCCGGTGATATTGAAGGCACACGTCAGTCGGGATTGCTTAACTTCAAAATTGCAAACCTGGCCCGCGACAACGAACTGATCGTCCAAACCCGTAAACTGGCAGAAAAAATACTGGAAAAAGATCCGAAACTGGAATTGCCGGTCAACCGGTTGCTCAATGCCGAACTCCAGAAATTACGCCGCGAAAAGCACCAGTGGGCGAGAATATCCTAAAGCAAAAGGCATAAGGCAGTAGCCCTGCTCTATTCAAAAGTAAAAACCATCATGAATGTTGAGGAGACCCGCCTGAATCATATTGAATTTCTGCAAACAGTGGTGAAAGATTTCAATTATTATGAATTATGACACTTTCCGGAAGTGAATCTTGTTTATAAGGAAGCAGATGTTGAGGATACTGTCTTTAAAGACTTTAAGCGGGACACCCGCCTGAATGACAAAGTCGGGCAGGCTTAAAGCAGGGGTTTACTAAAAATCTATCTGTGACACATATTTTATAACACATTTTATTATAATGGTGTATGTTTTTATCAATGGCTAAAGCCGAATTTTTCTGACATTTAAAGATCCCTGCCTTAAAAGACAGGGCAAAACCGTTTTCCTGTGAAAGATTTTTGCACGGTGCTTTAGCGCCGTGACAGAATGTTCAATCCAAACCGGCTTTAGCCGTTAATCCCGTTTACACATTCAAAATAAAATTTAGCATTGACCCGGCACTGCTCAATTAGTCGTTTGTCATCAGTAAATCAAACCTATATTTCTTTACTTTTGCACTTCGCAAATTCTTAAAAGATTCATAATGAAATTGTCATATAACTGGTTGAAACAATACGTGGACATTGATGTGGACCCGCTTGAATTGTCTGACATTCTGACAAACATCGGACTGGAAGTGGAAGGAATGGAAAAGTTTCAATCGGTAAAAGGAGGGCTGGAAGGTGTGGTCATCGGAAAGGTCATTACCTGTGAAAAACACCCCAATGCCGACAAATTAAGTGTGACGACCGTGGATGTCGGCGGAGGAAAAATACTTCCCATCGTGTGCGGTGCACCCAATGTGGAAGCCGGACAAACCGTCCCGGTAGCCACTGTCGGTACGGTGTTGTATTCGGAAGATGAATCGTTTACGATCAAAAAAACCAAAATCCGCGGTGAAGTGTCGGAAGGGATGATCTGTGCCGAAGATGAACTGGGACTTGGAACATCACACGAAGGCATCATGGTATTGCCTGATGAGCTACAGCCCGGAACACCGGCCAGCGAGTACTTCAATATCGAAGAAGATTATGTTTATGAGATCGGCCTGACCCCCAATCGTGCCGATGCCGCTTCACATATCGGCTCGGCAAGGGATGTGGCAGCAGGACTGAACCGGATAAAAAATACCCGTAAATACAAGCTTCTCTTACCGTCAGTGGAGGACTTTAAAGTGGATGACCGGTCACTGGATATTGACGTGGTGGTGGAAGACACAAGGGCCTGTCCGCGATATTCGGGAGTCACCATATCCGGCGTAAAGGTCGAGGAATCCCCTGACTGGCTGAAAAACAAACTCAACGCTATCGGTCTTCGGCCTATCAATAACATCGTGGATATCACCAACTATATTCTGCATGAAACCGGCCAGCCCTTACACCCGTTCGATGCCGACAAGATCAAAGGCAATAAGGTAGTCGTAAAAAAAATGCCGGAAGGAACTCCTTTTGTTACCCTGGACGGAGTTGAAAGAAAACTTGCCGATGATGACCTGATGATCTGCAACGCCGAAGAGGGCATGTGTATCGGAGGTGTTTTCGGTGGGCGGGATTCCGGTGTGACCGAACAAACCACCAACATTTTCCTGGAAAGCGCTTATTTTGACCCGGCCCACATTCGTAAAACCTCCAAACTTCACGGATTACAGACAGATGCTTCTTTCCGCTTCGAACGGGGCGCCGACCCCGAAATGACCCTTTACGCCCTGAAACGGGCGACCATGCTGTTCAGGGAAATTGCGGGCGGGAAAATATCTTCTGAAATCAAAGATGTCTATCCCGAAAAAATTGAAAAATGGACGGTGGACATCACTTATAAAAATGTTGACCGCCTGATCGGCAAAGTCATTGACAGGAACATCATTAAAGATATTCTCACCGATCTTGAGATTGAAGTGCTGGAAGAAAACGGCGGGGGAATGAAGCTGTTGATTCCCACATTCAAAGTTGACGTAAAACGCGAAGCCGATGTTATAGAGGAAATACTCCGGGTTTACGGTTACAACAATGTGGAATTTGAAGACAAGATAGATGCTTCGGTGAGCTATCGCCAGAAGCCGGATGCCGAAAAAGTTCAGAACCTCATTTCCGACCAGTTAACGGCACAGGGATTTGTGGAAATAATCAATAATTCGCTGACCCGCTCCGAATACTACATTGAAAATGAAGATTTTGACGGAGACAAGAGTGTGCCCCTTCTTAATCCTTTAAGCAAAGATTTGGATGTTTTACGCCAGTCCCTGTTGTTTGGAGGTCTTGAAGTGATCAGTTACAACATCAACCGGAAAATGGCCGACCAGAAACTTTATGAATTCGGGAAAATTTACAGCAAAGACCCGTCAAAAGACATGAGCTCGGGATTGAAAAAATATCACGAGGAAAAGCATCTTTCGCTTCTTGCCACCGGAGCGGTTTTCCCCGAAAACTGGAACAACGACAATCGTAAAGTTGATTTTTATTTCCTGAAAGGGATCGTTGAAGGTATTTTCCTGAAACTGGGGATCAACAGGTCTTTGATGGAGGTTCGCGAGATCAGTTCAAACAATTATGCCTACGGGATTGTATTTCAAAAAGACGGCAAGACAATTGCCGAAATTACCGGGTTGAGCAAAAAACTACTGCGTCGTTTTGATATTGAGCAGGAAGTGTTCATGGCAGATCTGAATTGGGAAAAGGTAATGCGCTTGCACGCCAGGAATGAAACGGTTTACGCTCCGGTTTCCAAATATCCTTCTGTCCGTCGCGACCTTGCCCTGCTTGTGGATAAATCCGTACGTTTTGAGGAAATGGAAAAACTGGCCTTTGAAACCGAACGGAAAATTTTGAAGAAAACCGGCCTGTTCGATGTTTACGAAGGAGAAAAAATACCGGAGGGAAAAAAATCTTATGCCTTATCATTTATCTTGCAGGATGAAGGCAAGACCCTTACCGATAAAGTGATAGACAAAACCATGAAACGCATCAGGCAGGCATTTGAACAAAAACTGAATGCTGAGTTGCGTTAATTTTTTAGTTTTATGATAATTACTAATTTTAAAATCTGTTTTACGACTTATATATGGAACTTCAAACAATAAAGCAACGATTCGGGATCATTGGAAATTCACCCATGCTGAACAGGGCCCTTGAAGTCGCCGTCCAGGTGGCAGCAACAGACCTCACCGTACTCATATCAGGCGAAAGCGGTGTGGGAAAAGAAGTTTTTCCGAAAATTATCCACCAAATGAGTTCCAGGAAACACAGCAATTACATCGCTGTTAATTGCGGTGCCATTCCCGAAGGAACAATTGATTCGGAACTTTTCGGGCATGAGAAAGGCTCTTTCACCGGAGCGCACGAAGCAAGAAAAGGATATTTTGAAGTGGCCGACGGGGGGACAATTTTCCTCGATGAGGTGGCAGAATTGCCGCTTTCAACACAGGTCAGGCTTTTGAGAGTACTCGAATCGGGAGAGTTTATGAAAGTGGGATCTTCCAAAGTGATCAAAACGGATGTACGGGTGGTTGCGGCTACCAATGTGCATATACCCGACGCTATTGAAAAAGGAAGTTTCCGGCAGGATTTGTTTTACCGGCTGAATACGGTGCCTATTTTTATTCCGCCTCTCCGCCAGCGAAAAGAAGATATTCATCTTTTGTTCAGGAAATTTGCCGCCGATTTTGCCGAGAAATACCGTATGCCTCCCATACGTCTTTCCCCCGATGCAATCAAAATGATTGAGAATTATTACTGGCCGGGAAATATCCGTCAACTCAAAAATGTTACCGAGCAAATCTCAATCATTGAGAAAACCAAAGAAATTGATGTGGCTACGCTAAAACAATACCTGCCCGGCAATGAAAATCCCGGTCTTCCCGTTCTATATCAAAAGAAAGAGGAGCAACATATTTCGGAACGGGAATTGCTTTATAAGGTGCTGTTCGAAATGAAAAAAGACATGACGGAACTAAAAAAAATAGTGGCATCCCTCATGGAACAAGGCGAGCACAAACCTACTGCCGAGCAAACGAAAGCGCTGCTTGTAAAGGACTATCCGGATACCATTTTGAAAGAAGAACCGGAATATCCCGAAATCAAAATCACTCACCCGGGCCATGATGGAGAAGATGCTTTTCATCCGACCGAAGTTGTGGAAGAATCACTCTCTCTCCAGGAAAAAGAAAACGAACTCATTAAAAAAGCGCTGGAAAAACATCATGGGAAAAGAAAAAGCGCTGCTAAAGAACTGGGCATATCAGAACGTACACTTTACAGGAAAATTAAAGAATACAATATCAAGTGATGACCCTGAACAATCCACGGCATACTGAAAGGAATCTTTTACCGGCATTGGTCATTTTTCTGGTGTTTCTGTGCGAAGGTTGCGGAGTGTATTCATTTACGGGAGCTTCCGTCCCTCCGGAAGCTAAAACCATTTCAGTAGCCTATTTCCAGGACAGGTCCCCTTTGGTCCAGCCTCTGTTAAGCCCGACTTTTACCAACATGCTGAGAGATAAATTCGTCAATGAAGCCAACCTCGATATGGTGGAAAGCAATGGAGACCTTTCCCTTGACGGTGAGATTATTGACTACAAAACCACTCCCGTTGCTATTCAGGGAAATCAAACCGCTGCGCTTAATCGTCTGACAATTACCGTAAATGTCAGGTATTTTAATAAATTCGAACCCGATAAAAATTTTGAACAGAAATTTACCGAATTTCTCGACTATCCCTCGGATGCAGATTTGAACAGCATAGCCGGCGATTTGATTAAAAGGATCAGCGAAATTCTGGTTACCGACATTTTTAACAAAGCCGTAGTCAACTGGTAAATAAGGCTTGCCGATGAATAAAGAAGCGTTTTCAATATATGTTCTTGACCCGGGACTGTTAAACGACAGATCATTACCTGAATTTACGGAACTGGTAAAAGAATTTCCTTATTGTCAGACAGCACGAATTCTGCTCACGTTGAATCTTTTCAAAGAAAAACATGTTCTGTATGACACGCAACTGAAACTAACTGCCGTTCAGGCAGGAAACCGGCGTGTACTGAAAAAACACATTGATGCGCTTTCAAAAACAGCCGAAAAAGTAGTATTGCCCGATGAAGATATTGAAGGGGAAACCGCTGTTGAAGAGAAAGAAATCGCAGGCCCCGGAACTGAAACAAAAGAACAGGTTCCGGTTGAAGAAGAAAAACCTGAAGTCGCTGTAGAAGAAGCATTGACAGAAGAAAAAGATATTTCAGAGGAAATCACCGAACCTGCGGTTGATAGTGAACAAGGAGCAGAAAAAATCACGGAATCTCCACCGCCGCAAAAAGAGCCTTTACCGGAAAAAACACAAAAACCGGAGGATTTTCTGCAACCGACTGAAAGAGGCACATCACATGCTGATCTGATGCGTATTGTTGCCGAACGTCTCCGGTATCTTGAAAAAGAAAAAAGAACAACATTCCCCCCGACTGCCCGGGAAGAAGAAAAATCTAAAAAAGTAATCCAGCCTGTACGACCGCAAAGTGAGCTCATTGACGAATTCATCAAAAACGAACCCCGTATTGCACGTCCCCAGCATCCATTCTTCAATCCTGAAGATGCAGCAAAAGAAAGTGTCGTTGACGATGAAAACATTGTAAGCGAGACGCTTGCAAGAATATACTTCGACCAGAAACGTTTTGAAAAGGCCATCAGCATTTATAAAAAATTAAGTTTGAAATTTCCGGAAAAAAGTAGTTACTTTGCAGCCCTTATTCAAAAAGCAGAGGAAGAACTTAAAAATTAGATTAGAACGATGTATCTTTTTGTTTCCATTTTAATTTTGATCGTATGCGTGTTGCTCGGGCTCATTGTTTTGGTTCAGAATCCCAAAGGCGGTGGCTTGGCAGCCAATTTTACCGGAGCAGGTTCACAGTTCATGGGCGTAAGGCAAACGGCCGATTTTCTTGAAAAAGCCACATGGACCCTGTCAGTAGCTTTGTTGGTGCTTGCACTTACGGCAACAATGGTCATTCCGCGTGGTGTGGTTGACACTTCCCAGCAGGATACCCAGATGAAAAAACAAATTGAAGATTTTCAAAAGAATGCTCCGGCGCCGGTTGATTTTCAACCCCCTCCGCAGCAGGGACAACCCGGACAAGGGCAACCCGGACAGCAGGGAGGTGGCAAATAAGTAAGAAATTATTTACCCGGAATAAAATGTCAGAATGTCATAACGTTCTGACATTTTTTTTTATTCACCGGTTTGGCACAAAATGTGAAAAACCCCAAGTCCATGAACAATAACCAAAAAAACTGTTTGATATGATAAACATAAAACCACTTGGCGAAAGGGTTGTCGTTGAACCCGCTCCAGCCGAAGAAAAAACTGCCGGCGGGATCATCATCCCTGATACGGCAAAAGAAAAACCCCAACAGGGAACCGTAGTGGCCGTACCTGAAAAAACCGAGGACAATCCGGTTACCGTTAAAGTAGGTGACAGGGTGTTGTACGGTAAATATGCAGGGACTGAAATTACCATTGATGACAAAGACTATCTGATCATGAACCAGTCGGATATTCTCGCTGTCATTTAAATTATTTATGAATTAAAATTAATCATCTAATAAAAAATCGAAAAAATGGCAAAAGACATTTTATTTAATCACGATGCAAGAGAAGGCTTAAAGAAAGGCGTAAACGCGCTTACTGATGCTGTAAAAGTTACTTTAGGTCCACGTGGCCGTAATGTAATCATTGATAAGTCATTTGGCGCTCCGCAGGTGACCAAGGACGGAGTTACTGTTGCAAAAGAAATAGAGATGACGGAACCCGTTGAAAATATGGGCGCCCAGATGGTAAAGGAAGTGGCCTCAAAAACCAACGATCTGGCCGGTGACGGTACTACCACGGCGACGATTCTCGCACAGTCAATTTTCGTAACCGGACTGAAAAACGTTACGGCCGGCGCCAACCCCATGGATATGAAACGCGGGATTGACAAAGCCGTAGCCAAGGTTGTGGAATCTTTGCGTAAACAAACCAAAGAAATTGGCGATGATTCCAATAAGATCGAGCAGGTGGCCTCCATCTCCGCAAATAACGACCACAGCATTGGAAAACTGATTGCCGAAGCCATGCAGAAGGTAAAACAGGAAGGTGTAATCACCATCGAAGAAGCCAAAGGTATTGAAACTTACGTGGACGTTGTTGAAGGTATGCAGTTCGACAGGGGTTACATCTCTCCCTACTTCGTGACCGATACCGAAAAAATGGAAGCTGTTTACGAAAATCCGCTGATCCTTATCCACGACAAGAAGATCTCGGTAATGAAAGACCTGCTTCCGATCCTGGAAAAATCTGCCCAAAGTGGTAAGGCCCTGGTAATCATTGCCGAAGATGTTGAAGGTGAAGCGCTGGCCACATTGGTTGTCAACCGTTTGCGCGGATCGCTGAAAGTGGTTGCCGTGAAAGCGCCCGGCTTTGGCGACAGGAGAAAAGAAATGCTTGAAGATATCGCTATCCTGACCGGTGGCGTGGTCATTTCCGAAGAAAAAGGTTACAAGCTGGAAGACGCCACACTCGATATGTTGGGTGAAGCTGAAAAAGTCAGCATTGACAAAGAAAACACAACCATTGTCAGCGGCAAGGGCGAAAAAGATAACATCGCTGCCCGCGTTAACCAGATCAAGGCACAGATTGAAGTCTCCACGTCAGACTATGACAAAGAGAAATTACAGGAACGTATGGCCAAGCTGGCCGGCGGTGTAGCCGTTGTTTATGTAGGCGCTGCGAGTGAAGTGGAAATGAAAGAAAAGAAAGATCGTTTTGAAGACGCACTGGCCGCAACCCGTGCAGCCGTTGAAGAAGGTATTATCCCCGGTGGCGGTGTTGCCCTGATTCGTGCTGCCCAGGTGCTTGACGATATAAAATTCGACAATGAAGATCAGGAAATCGGCGTAAACATTGTCAGAAGGGCACTGGAAGAACCGCTTCGTCAGATTGTTGAAAACGTCGGACTGGAAGGTTCGGTAGTGGTCAACAAAGTGAAAGAAGGCAAAGATGACTTTGGCTTCAATGCAGCAACCGAAAAATATGAAAATTTACTTAATGCAGGTGTAATTGACCCGACAAAGGTTACCCGAATTGCACTTGAAAATGCTGCATCCATTGCCGGTATGCTGTTGACCACCGAATGTGTGCTGGTAGAACATAAAGAAGAAAACCCGCCTCCGGCCATGCCTCCTCAAATGGGTGGCGGAATGCCCGGAATGATGTAATAATCAATTCCTTTAAAACTTAAAAACCCGTTTCGTTTGTGAAGCGGGTTTTTTTTGTTCTTGTTGATTTACAAAAGATATGATCATAAGTATAATTTCTATTAACTTTGCTTGTGCAAACAAAAGTTTCGGACATGAAAACTTTTTTGGCTTTGATTTTTCTTTTGAGCGGTATGCAGATTTATGCCCAGCACTTAAAAAAAGAAATAAAACTGTATCCCATTCCCGTTGATTCGGCCACACGCGTAATCCGGTTCCGCAATGTTGTTGACGTGGAGGGAACCAAAGATGAATTGTATAAACGGTGTGTTTACTGGCTGAATGATTTTTATAAAGACCCGACCCGCGTCACCACGTTGCGTGACCCCAAATCAGGAAAGATAGCAGGCCGGCACCAGTTTCGTATTTATTATTATGATAAAGACAGCATTAAATATGACGCCGGCATGATCCGCTATTTCTTCACCATTGAGTTTAAAGACAACCGGTATCGCTATACGATTGATAAAATCGTGCTGAAATCCAACACTTATATGCCTGTTGAACGATGGCTCAACAAAAATGACCCGGCTTATGATCCCCGGTGGGATGATTACCTGCAACAAATAGCCCGTTATGTGGATAAATGGAGTACCAGCCTCGAAAAAAAAATGGAGCCTCCCGAAAAGGAAAAACCTGACATTTGGTAATTTTTTATATCTTTAAATTTAAAATCGTATTGTTTCTTTGAATCTCTGAAAATCAACCGGAATGCCGAGAAGAAGAAAACGTGATCTGATCATTAAGGGGTTCTCAAAACTCCTGAAAGAAGACAAGCTTAAGATCGTTGCCCAACTGATGGACAAACAGGTGGAGAGTATTGAGCTTATGAAAAGTTTCTGGCATACCGATCATAAAGTTCAGAAAATATTTGATGAATTCAGCGAAAACACCATTTCCAATTTTTATATTCCCTACGGTGTAGCCCCCAATGTGGTGATAAACGGAAAAGCCCATCTCGTACCGCTGGTTATTGAGGAAAGTTCGGTTGTGGCCGCCGCTTCTTCCAGCGCCAAATTCTGGTCGGAACACGGAGGGTTTCACTCCGAGGTTGTGGATGTGGTCAAAATAGGGCAGGTTCATTTTATCTGGAAGGGCGACAAGGAAAAATTGTTATCGGTATTTGACGAATTGACCGCTGCTTTCCGGAGGGCTACGGCCCACATTACCGAAAATATGGAAAAACGCGGCGGGGGCATTCTGGACTTTGAATTGGTTGATATGACCGACAAAATCGAAGATTATTACCAGATCAAAGTTTCATTCAATACGGTGGACTCCATGGGAGCCAATTTTATCAATTCATGTCTTGAAGAATTTGCCGGTGAATTAAAGTCCTTCTTCAGGAATCATCATGTTTTTAAAGGCAAAGAGAAAGACTGTCTTGTTGTTATGTCCATCTTATCGAACTATACTCCGGATTGCGTGGTGAGGACATGGGTTGAGTGTAGCGTTGAAGAATTGAACGGAATTGACAACGATCTTTCGGGAGAAGAGTTTGCCGAAAAATTCCGCATGGCTGTAAAAATTGCAGAAGTGGATGAATACCGGGCAACGACACACAACAAAGGAATTTTCAACGGTATTGATGCCGTAGCCATTGCTACGGGAAATGATTTCAGGGCCATCGAAGCGGCAGGGCACACCTACGCCTCCCGAACGGGAAAATACAAAAGCCTTTCAACCGCGGAAATTCATGACGGGCGATTCAAATTTTCGTTGGAACTGCCTCTCGCTATCGGAACTGTCGGCGGCCTGACCAACCTGCATCCGCTGGCAAAAAAATCCCTTGAAATGCTGGGCAATCCCTCGGCCAAAAAATTGATGATGATTGCCTCCGCTGTCGGCCTGGCCAACAATTTTGCAGCAGTAAAATCACTGGTAACAAAGGGGATACAAATAGGTCACATGAAAATGCACCTGTTCAATATCCTGAATCACCTTCAGGCCAGCGATGAAGAAAAGAAAAGAGCAGAAGAATATTTTCTGGGGCACAAAATTTCTTTTGCCAATGTGAACGATTACATTTCCAAACTCCGAAAACCTTGACGACACGAAAAAGTTGGTATTCATCAGGAAAACTCCTTATCACAGGAGAGTATCTTGTCCTCGCCGGGGCAAAAGCGCTGGCATTTCCGCTTAAAACCGGACAACATCTGACCATTTCGGAAAACCGGGAAAAAAAACTCCACTGGCGTGCCATTGAGCCTGACGGTTTATGGTTTCAGTGTATCTTCAATCTGCCTGATCTGGAAATAATCTATTCTCCCGACCGGGAACTTTGCGAAAAGCTGAAAAACATTTTATCGGCAGCCCGTGCACTGAATCCCGATTTTTTGGAAAACGGGGAAAACGGTTTTGAAGTGGACACCATTTTGGAATTCAATCCTGAATACGGTCTCGGTTCCAGTTCTACGTTGCTTAACAACCTGGCGGGATGGGCCGGCATTGACCCTTTCAAACTCCAGAAGCTGACTTTCGAAGGATCGGGATATGATATCGCCTGCGCCTCTGCCAAAAAACCATTGATCTATCAACTGGTAAACCAGCGTCCTGTTGTCACCGAGGTAAATTTTTCTCCTCCTTTTAAAGACAATTTATACTTTGTGTATTCGGGACGCAAACAACGGACTTCCGAAAGTCTTCTGGAATTCAAAAAAGCCTCATTTGATAAAACCGATATAACTATCATCAGTGAAATAACCGAAAAGGTGCTTGAAACAAAAAGCTTCGATGAATTCGAATATCTGCTGATCGAACATGAAAATCTGATGTCAAAAATCCTGAACCTTCCCAAAGCCAAAGATCGCCTGTTTCCCGATCATCGCGGTACGGTAAAATCCCTCGGAGCGTGGGGTGGTGACTTTATGCTGATGACCTTTCGCGATGAGCCGGGTGAAGTGAAAAGATACCTGAACCGTAAAGGATTCGATGTTTTTTACAGGTATGAGGAAATTGTACTAATATAACCGGAAAAAGGATCGCAGTACCGGGGTTAACCTTTATGGATTTATTGTTTTGGATAAGGTTCTTTGGACTCTCTTATCATTTCAATTTTTCGAAATACTTCATATTTTTTCCTTTTCTCTTCTTCAATATCATAGTCATTCTGCAGACCCAACCAGAATTTCACTGAATTCCCAAAATAAGCACTTAACCGCAATGCCGTATCAGCAGTTATCCTCCTTTTCCCCTGAATGATACGTGATATTCTTGTTTGCGGAATCCCGGTATCTTTTGAAAGCCGGTAAGCCGTAATATGTAAGGGCTTTAAAAACTCTTCGAGCAAAACTTCACCGGGATGAATATTTTTTATTTTTTCCATTTTATTTATGATAATCTGCAATAGTTACCTCATACGAATTGTTATTTTCCCAGATAAACAAAATTCGCCATTGATTATTTATTCTGATACTATGATAATTCTTCAATTTACCACTTAGCTTCTCTAATCTGTTTGATGGAGGAATTTTTAAATCCATTAAATTTTGTGAGTTGTTTAACATTCTTAATTTTCTTCTTCCGATTCTCTGAATGTCAATCGGTATCTTCGTTACTCTTTCCCCGCTCCATACTTTCTCCGTTTCTTTAGTTCCAAATGAAAGAATCATAGTATCATAAAACGTTACTAACGCCAAAGGTAACTATATTTTGCTTTTGAAAAAGATTTTCCGAAAATTCTGTTGCGTGAAGACAAGACAACGCTCTTTTATCTTTATTTTTGGCATAACTCTAATTTAATTAAAATGAAATCCGAAAATTCATTCTCCCTGTCAGGAAATATTGTTGACCTGCATACCGAAACCGTTTTTAAAGGAACCGTCCACATCGAAAACGGCTTTATCAAATCCATTGTCAGAGACGAGTCGGTGGAAAAAGACCACTTTATACTTCCCGGATTAATTGATTCGCACATTCACATTGAAAGTTCCATGCTGGTTCCTCCGGAATTTGCCCGTCTCGCTGTAGTTCACGGAACGGTAGCCACCGTCTCCGACCCGCATGAGATTGCCAATGTGCTGGGCATTCCCGGGGTAGAGTTTATGATCGAAAACGGCAAAAAAGTACCTTTTAAGTTTTACTTCGGCGCTTCGGCCTGCGTACCTGCAACACCTTTTGAAACTGCCGGAAGCAGACTGGGACCGAAAGAACTGGAGGATCTGCTCAGCAGGGATGAAATCAAATATTTATCGGAAATGATGAACTATCCCGGCGTTATCCGCCGTGATGAATCCGAAATGCAAAAGATCGCCATTGCACGAAAATACGGCAAGCCTGCTGACGGGCATGCCCCCGGGGTAAAAGGTGAAGATGCCAGGAAATATGCCGAAGCCGGAATTACCACCGATCACGAATGTTACACGATGGAAGAAGCACTGGACAAACTGAAATACGGCATGAATATCCAGATACGCGAAGGCAGCGCCGCCAAAAATTTTGAAGCCCTGATCGGGCTGATGGAAAACTACCCCGACCGTGTTCTGTTCTGTTCAGATGACAAGCACCCCGACGATCTGGCGGATGGCCACATCAACCAACTTGTTAAGCGGGCTATTGACAAAGGATATGATCCCGTGAAAGTATTGAAAAGTGCGATCCTGAATCCGGTAAAGCATTATAAACTCGATGTGGGTACACTGCAAACAGGCGACCCGGCGGATATGATCGTTGTTGACAACCTGCATGATTTCAACATACTTCAAACGTATGTTAACGGCATCAAAGTCGCCGAAAACGGAAAAACACTCATTCAACCGGTCAACACAACGCATCCCAATGCCTTTCATGCCCAACCGATAACTGTTGATCAGGTCAGGCTTGCAGCCGAAGGGAAAAAAATAAAAGTGATTGTGGCTTATGACGGGGAACTCATCACAGGCATCAAATATGTCACACCCAAAGTCATTGACGGCAATGTGATAAGTGACACTGAAAATGATATTCTGAAAATTGTAGTACTCAACAGGTACCGGAAGGCCGAACCCGCTGTGGCCTTCATCCATAATTTCGGGCTGAAAACCGGAGCCATTGCCTCCAGTGTGGCACACGACAGTCATAACATTGTGGCGGTAGGGGCCGAAGATGAACAGATTGTGAAAGCCATTAATCTTGTTATCGCCCAAAAAGGAGGCATCTCGGTTGTCAGGGGCGAGGAGCAAAAAGGTTTACCCCTGCCCGTAGCCGGTTTAATGTCGGATGCAGATGGCTACCGGATCGCTGCTCAATATCATGAACTGGATAAAGAAGCTCATCAAATGGGATCAACTTTACGTGCCCCGTATATGACACTTTCGTTTATGGCCCTGTTGGTCATCCCTGAACTGAAATTGAGTGATAAAGGCTTGTTTGACGGCAATACCTTTTCTTTTACTTCCATATTCAGGAACTGAAATTATTTAGAACAAGTATAAAATAGTTATAAACAGTAATATATGTAAATATATTATTGTGTTGCATGCTTGTATATTTTTACTTTTGCCGCAAACTGATATCAGATATGGAACATATGGTTATTAATCTTAACAAATTGGAATCGGCCGCCGGTAAGTTGAGAGTGATCTCACATCCCATGCGGATTGCCATTATTGAACTGCTTTCATTAAATGAGAGGATGAGTGTTACCCAGATTTATGAAGAATTGGATATTGAACAGGCAACAGCCTCACATCATCTGAATATTTTAAAAAACAAAGGCATTCTGCTGTCGCACAGGGAAGGGAAAAAGATTTTTTATAGTTTAAAAAACCGTGTTTTAACCGATATCGTTGAATGCATTAACCGCTGTAACGATTAGCCCGACTTAGTGTAACTTCCATTCTTCCTGAACTTCCCAATTGGCTCTTATGGTTACTTTTTTATCATAAAAATCCACCCATTCGGGTTCAATCTTATAAATAAAATTCCCGCTGTCCCATTTCCTGTTGCCATTGGCATCATAGATTACTTTCAGAATTATATCACCCGGTGCCAGGTAATTAAAGGTAAACGTTGTATCCGATGAAAAATAAACCTCACGTTTGACTTTCTCTTTGTCAGTCATCAGTTGTAAAATGTAGTTCATCGGATAGGCCGGTACCACCTCAATGACAAATATTCCGTAATCACGCAATGATTTGGTTGAAAATCCCATGCTTTTCTCCTTATTATGCAGGCCGTTCCAGTCAATAACAGCAGAATCAGGGATAACAAGCGTATAGCGGGTTTCTTCTTTGAGTTTAACCGGGAAAACCATTTTGCGGTGAAGCGAATCATCAAAATAAAATTCAGGATTATAGGTGGAATCTTTTCCCGAGACAAGTAATATCGAATCACTGATCACCCGCACTACAGGATAGTCAAAAATTAGTTCCGGATCTTTATCAAGACGCAGGGTGTTGCCTTTAATATTACTTTTGAATTCCAGGTATCCCTTTTTCTTCTGCTGATTCTTTTTTCTGTTCCTGATCCGGATTTCTATCGGACTCAACCGTTGTAAAAATTTATCGAGCGTATCGGTACCGTGCATAATAAGCAAATCAAGTGTATCCACAGGGAGATTTTTGATAAACCATGTAACTGTATCCTTTCCGGGAGACATTTCCACCAGATGCCACGTTGTATCGGCTGAAAAGTTCAGCGCTTTGATGGTAACATCTTCGGCAGGCCAGGTAAATGCAAATTGCACGACATTTTTCCGCAACAATTTTGTACCCAGTACTTTTTGCGCACTGTCTTTTTCGTCAAACAAGAACAACTCATAATTTATCTGTTGTGATTCGTATTGCTTTAAAGAATCCTGCCGAAGTGAATCGGCCAGTGATTGCGGATTCTCCAACAATACAGTGTCGGGAACAAAAACAGAACTATCGGAAATTGCCGTATCGTTTTTCATCGGCTCGATATATTGCGGCCGGATCAGAGAATCAAGAAAGGCGATCTCCTCCCCCGGCTGGTCATAAATATAGTTGGCATTCAGGTCCTTCAAGGCAAAGATCATATAGGGAATATCAGCCAGACCGGTTAAAACAAAATGTCCGTTTTTGTCGGTTTTGCTCAAATAATAAGGTTGTCTTTTAAAAGGCATCGAATCGAGGGGTATCGTATCCTTTTCAACTTTATACAACATCACCGATACATCCTCCACGGGTTTCAGGTCGAAAGCATTGTAAACATCCCCGGCAATGCTCATGGAATCCACTTTGTCGCCGGTCGAAAAAATATAGGTGTAGTTAAGCAAAGCGTTTTTTTCGGTGATGTCAGTGATGGCGTCGGCAAAATTGATTGAATATGTGGTATTGGGTTTCAGATCTTCCATAAATTTAACCTGCAACGACTTTCCTCTTACTCTGAACTCCGGCAATTCTTTCATGGGAGGTGAAATGAGTACTTTCTGGGTGATGTTTTCCAGTTGGATAAATTCATCGAAAGTGATGGTGAATTTTTTTGAGGCAAACCGGGCGCTTCTGTTTTGGGGCTCTGTTTCAATCACTACCGGTGGCATAGTGTCTTTTTTACCCCCGCTGGGCATTACCGGATGTGCACACCGGTAAATGATAAAAATCATTAAAACATAAAAAACAATTTTGACGGATTTCCGCATGTTCTCCTGAGGTTTAATTTACAAATATGCGAAATAATGCGGTTTTTTCATTACACATCAATCGCTTTAAAGCGATAACCCATCCCTGAAAAATGTTCAAGAAACCGGGGTAAAGCAAATAACATATTACCGGCGGCTTTTTCACTGTCATGAAAAACAATTATTGAACCGGGTTTACCCGATTTCACTGCATTATCATAACATTTCTGTGGGGTTGTCTCCGGGTGAAAGTCATAAGTCAGAACCGACCACATGATAATCCTGTAATTTATTTTCAGGTAACCGATTTGTAAATAAGTGATTCTCCCATAGGGTGGCCTGAACAGGTGTGAGCCAACCAGACCGGCGCAACGGTCTATATCGTCCAGGTATTTCCGGTTAGCTGTCTTCCAGCCGTTGAGGTGGTGAAAACCATGATTTCCTGTCCTGTGTCCTTTTTTCAGGATTTGATTATATGTTTCGGGATACTTCTGTACATTTTCTCCAACACAAAAAAAAGTGGCTTTCGCCTGATAATTATCCAGAATTTCAAGTACTTGGTTGGTAATATCAGGATGAGGTCCGTCATCAAAAGTGAGGAACATCTCTTTATCCGATGTTTCAATTTCCCAGATCAACTGCGGAAACAATAATTTTACAATACCCGGCCTGATAAATTTCATGTGAACAAAAATAATATAGTCTCCTGTTATTTCAGCCTATGGGTGAAAAAAAGGTGAAACAAAAGATTACAACGGAATAACCTGTTTAAATCGGCGTTCATACGGGTAACCAACAGCAGGCCTTCTTTCTTACCGCACAACACGTCTTATACTGCAATTTTATGAAAACTTTTACTGTTTTTCTTTAATGCGGATTAGTTACCTTTTTCTTACTTTTGCGAAAAAACCGTAACGTCATGAAACGACTCGTTCTTTTACGCCACGGGCAAAGCCAGTGGAATAAGGAAAACCGCTTTACGGGATGGACAGATGTTCCCCTGTCGAAAGAAGGTGTTGAAGAAGCCGTCCGTGCAGGACAGACACTGAAAAAAGAAGGATTTAAGTTTACGATTGCTTATACCTCCTATTTGAAAAGAGCCATCAAAACTTTATGGATTGTCCTCGAAGAAATGGACCTGATGTGGCTGCCGGTGAAAAAAAGCTGGCGTCTCAACGAAAAACATTACGGTATGCTGCAAGGGCTGAACAAAGCTGAAACCGCCGAAAAATACGGTGCTGAAAAAGTTCAGTTATGGCGAAGAAGTTTTGACGTGCCGCCTCAACCGCTTGACCCTGATGATGAACGGAATCCCGGGTTCGATCCCCGTTATGCCGAGCTAACGCCCGAAGAAATTCCTCTTACCGAATCGCTGAAAGAAGTCATTGAACGGTTTGTACCGTACTGGGAAAACGAAATCGAGCCAACCCTCAAAGAACAAAATGATGTTTTGATCTCGGCACACGGGAACAGTTTGAGAGCGCTGGTGATGCACCTGAAAAACATGAGCAAGGAAGACATTGTCAAATTCAACATCCCCACAGGCATCCCTTACGTCTTTATTTTTGACGATAACATGAACTTTCAAAAGGATTACTTTATCGGTGATCCGGAAGAGATCAAAAAGTTAATGGATCAGGTGGCTAATCAGATTAAAAAGAAATAATGAATAAAATTTGGGTAATCCCTGACATTCATGGTTGTGTTGTAACCCTGAAAACACTGATCGAGAATCAGATCGAACCGGATAAAAAAGATAAACTCATTTTTTTGGGCGACTATATTGACCGTGGCCCCGACAGCAAAGGTGTGCTGGATTATATCATGAACCTGGAAGCTGAAGGATACGATGTCACAGGCCTGATAGGCAATCACGAAGATTATTGCATTACCGCATGGGAAGACGACCAGGATGCAAAGAGTTTTCTCGGGATCAGGCCAAAGACCAAAACCCAAAAAGAATGGGAAACTTACGGGGGTAAAGAAGCGCTTGAAAGTTTCGGCGTTGAGCGCCCGCGGGATATTCCGCAGTTTTACATTGACTGGATGAAGAAACTGGAGTATTATCTTGAAATTAAAGACTTTGTCATTGTGCATGCCGGCTTTAACTTTGATCTTGATGACCCGTTTGAAGATCGTTTTTCTATGATCTGGATCAGGGAATACGTCCCTGACCTGAAAAAAATTAACAACAAAACAATTATCCACGGCCACGTGCCCGTCAACCTGGAATATATTGACATGTCTATCAAAGCCGAAGGCCCCCGCGTTATTGATATTGACAACGGCATTTATTTCAAAAATATGCCGGGTTACGGAAACCTTGTGGCCCTTGAACTTACCAAAATGGAATATGCCGTTCAATCGGTAATGGATGAAGTAGCATTCGGCAGCCGGAATACATGGAGACGCGTTTAGGGGCCGGAAATATTTCCTGATCGGTCTTTTTTCAAATTATCGAGCCTCATTTAAAGGCAGCCTCTACCCTGTTTTACAAGTTAAAATCCTTGTCATTCCTGAAAACTTTGACGAAAACAGGATTTTTGAATTGTCGCTTTCAAAGCTTACTTTAATTGCTAAATTTGCGCCGCAATGACAACAAGGCGCAGAAAGATCATATTCAAAATATTACGCTGGATACACAAACTCCCATCCAGGCAACTGATGATCGGTTTAAGTGTGATTGTCGGTTTCCTTGCGGGAATTGTTGCCATGATCATCAGGGGCCTGGTAAAAGAACTGGAACACCTTCTGACTGCCGGCTTTTCAGTTGACTACTACAATTACATGTATGTAATTTATCCCGCAATCGGTATTTTATTGACCCTGCTTTTTATTAAATACCTGTTGCGTCAGCCGGTCCGCGATGGAGTACCGAGTGTTTTGTATGCCATTTCAAAGCAGCACGGCCTGATTAAACCTCACAATAATTATTCCTCCATAATCACCAGTACCCTCACGGTTGCTTTTGGTGGTTCGGTAGGTCTTGAAGGGCCAACAGTCATTACCGGTTCGGCCATCGGCTCCAATATCGGAAGGCTGTTGGGACTGAATTACAAACAAACCGTCGCACTTTTGGGTATGGCCAGTGCAGCAGCCATGTCCGCCATTTTTAAAGCGCCCATTGCCGCCATCGTGTTTGCGCTTGAAATCATTCTTTTTGATATGACCATGACGGCGCTTGTCCCTTTGCTGATTGCTTCTATCGTTGCCGTTCTTACAACATATTTTTTTCAGGGGCTTGATGTGCTTTATCCGATGAAAGGCATCAGTGTTTTTCAACTTTATGAAACACCTTATTACATCGGGCTGGGCATTTTCACGGCCCTGATTTCCGCTTACTTCATCAAATTTTACGTTTGGGCCGGAAGATTGTTTGACAAGCTGAAAGGATGGTTCCTGAAATTTTTGCTCGGCTCTTCGGCGCTGGGACTGATCATTTTTCTGCTGCCTTCATTATACGGTGAAGGATACGGCGCCATCAACAAGGCAATGGAAGGTGATTTGAGTTTTATTTTCGATAACAGCCTTTTTTATTTTTATCACGGCAAAATGGGAATTACACTGCTGTTGTTGTTTTCAATCATTTTATTTAAAGTTGTGGCTACCACATTAACATTCAGGAGTGGCGGTATTGGCGGAGTGTTTGCTCCGACCCTGTTTATCGGTACAATGTCCGGCTTGTTTTTTGTCACTGTGGCCAATCATTACGGGATGACCGACCTGCCTGTCAGTAATTTTGCTATGGTAGGCATGGCGGGAATGCTTGCCGGCGTGATCCATGCGCCACTGACTTCCATTTTCCTCATTGCAGAAGTCACGGGAGGTTATGAATTGTTTCTGCCCATCATGCTTGTGGCCACAACTTCCTATTCATTAACACGTTTCTTGTCACCGCGCTCGATTTACACTATACAGTTGAAAAAACGGGGAGATGTATTAACCCACCACAAAGACAAATCATTGCTTTCGCTGATGAATGTGAAAGAACATATAGAAACGGATTTTTCAAAAGTTCATATTGATGCTTCCCTGGGGGACCTGGTCAAGATCATTGCCGATTCGCACCGCAACATTTTTCCCGTGGTTGATGACGAGGATAATTTTTACGGTTTTATTATTCTTGATCAGATCAGGCACATCATGTTTCAACCTGAGTTTTACGATACTGTAAAAGTTAAAAACCTGATGATGAAACCCTCCAGTATCGTGTACATTGATGACGATATGGAAACCGTAGCGCAGAAATTCCAGCATTCCGGAAAATACAATCTGGTCGTGCTCGATGGAGATAAATACGTTGGTTTTGTTTCGCGTGCCAATGTTTTTTCGCATTATCGTGATCTGTTGAAAGACTTCTCGGAGGAGTAAAAAAGGGGGGTAACTGCCCGATGGTTCAATTGTGTCGGTTGTAATGGGGGCAAGGAAGAGTCCAAACGCACGAACCGAAATCCTTTTTTTACACTGAAACTCTGAACTCCTTTCTTTTTAACACCTGACACAATATCCATTTTATTCTAATTTTGCCGCAACTTTTTATCCCGGCAGGATAATTGCAATGCGGAAAGCGGCGGGACAACGACAAACAACAATTCACTGAAATGCACGGTATCAGGGATTTTTTACATCGAAGACTGGTTTTTAATTCTTCCCGGCAAAGAAGGTTTGTTCTTCTGCTTAGCCTTGCTATCGGCATTTTGAGCGGGTTGGCTGCCGTATTCTTAAAAAACCTGGTTCACCATGCTACCAACTTCATCATGCACGGTTTCGATTTTGCCGAAGGCAATTACCTTTATCTTGTTTTACCTTTGATCGGCATCGGGCTGACAATTCTATTCACGCTGTATGCAATCAAAGATGATATCAGTCATGGGGTGGCACGCATTCTTTATGCCATCTCAAAAAAGAACGGTAAAATAGAACGGCACAATATGTACTCCTCAATGATAGGCAGTACGCTGACCATTGGCTTTGGCGGCTCTATGGGGCTTGAGGCACCCATCGTGCTTACCGGAAGCGCTCTCGGTTCATTCCTTGGGCGAAGCTTTCACCTGAACCGTAAAACCGTGACCATCCTCGTTGGCGCCGGAGCCACCGGAGCGCTGGCCGGTATTTTTAAAGCGCCCATTGCAGCCGTTGTCTTTTCCCTTGAAGTACTGATGCTTGACCTGACTATGGTCACGCTGATACCTTTGCTGATATCCTCGGCAACTGCTGCTACCATTGCCTTTTTCTTTATGGGTTCGAATGTGATGTTTTCATTTGAACTGATTAATCCCTTTTATTTAAAACACCTGCACTGGTATATTTTTCTCGGCATATTTACCGGACTCATATCCGTTTATTTTACGCGCACCACACTTTTTATCGAATCGGGCATGAACCGGATAAAACACAAGTGGCAAAAGTGGCTTATTGGCGGAATACTTCTCGGCGTTATGATCTACATTTTCCCCGCATTATACGGGGAAGGTTATCAGTTTATGTACGACCTTGTCAACCAGAAAACCACCGGTCTTATTAACGAAACGCTGTTTGGCGGTGTAAGCGGTGTCTGGTATTTCATCTTTCTGCTGGGGATGATCATGGTGTTCAAAGTAGTAGCCATGGCCATTACCGGCGGCAGCGGCGGAGTAGGAGGCATTTTTGCCCCTTCGCTTTTCGTGGGGAGTGTCAGCGGTGTTTTTTTCAGTAAAATGATCAACCAATTGTGGCCACTGGCAGAGGTGCCGGAGAAAAACATGGCCCTCGTGGGTATGGCCGGAGTGATGGCAGGTGTGATGCAGGCCCCGCTGACCGGCATCTTCCTGATCGCTGAAAGTACGGGTGGGTACGAATTGTTTACACCGTTGATGTTTACGGCTGTCATATCGTACCTGACGATGAGATTATTTGAGCCGCGCAGCATTTATACCAAACGGCTCGCCGAACGGGGCGAACTGATGACCCACGACAAAGACCGGAATGTTCTGCAAATGATGAAAGTTTCGCAACTTATCGAAACAAATTTCCGAAAAGTGGACGTCAATGGCACCATGCACGATTTTATCAAAGAAGTTTCCAAATCGCAACGAAATGTATTTCCGGTGGTGGACCAGGAGGGTATTTTTTATGGAGTTATTTTCATCAACGACATCCGCCACATGATCTTCAATACCGAACTCTGGGATACCACACTGGTGAAAGACCTTATGTTTATGCCGGATACCATTGTTGACCCTGACGAATCCATGGAATCGGTAGCTGCAAAATTCCAGAATACCGAGCATTTCAACCTTCCGGTAATCAAAGACGGAAAATACCTCGGTTTTGTTTCCAGGGCAAAAGTTTTTTCAACCTACCGGAAATTGCTTCGTGAGTTCTCGGATGAATAGAGTGTGCGAGGGAAGATTTGCCTATGAGGGGATAATATTTGTTTAACAAATTTTAGAATAGCCGCATTAGCAGATGACTATTGTTTATCAATATTATCCGTACTTTTGCCCCTCAAATTTTTAGTTCAATGATCCATATCACACGGCGCGAACGGTTCAATGCTGCACACCGGCTGTTCAGGGAAGATTTTTCGGACCAACAAAACCTTGAAGTGTTCGGAAAATGTTCAAACCCCAAATGGCACGGACACAATTATGAACTGTTTGTTACCGTTAAAGGAGATATAGATGAAAAAACCGGTTTCCTTGTCAACCTTAAAAAGTTGAGTAAAATAATCCGGGATCATGTTATTGAAAAGCTTGACCATAAAAACATAAATCTTGAAGTGGAGTTCATGCAGGACAAACTGGCTTCAACGGAAAATCTGGCAGTAGGTATCTGGAATGAGCTTGAACCGCACATTAAGGGATTAGATGCTGAACTGCACTGTGTTAAAGTGGTTGAATCGGAAAACAATTTTGTGGAATATTACGGAGACCGGAATGAATAAATTATTTTGAATGCCGGTCTGACTCTGGCACTCTATTTGAGAATAAGGCTTTTATATTCAAAAAATAATGGATAAACCAAAAGAATTATTAGGATACGAAAAGATAGAAAAGTTTGCTCCCGAAAAGCTGAAGCAACTGGAATATCATTACCGGGAAATACTTAAGCTGATCGAAGAAAACCCGGAACGGGAAGGACTGCAGGAAACTCCTTTCCGCGTAGCAAAATCTATACAGTTCCTTACACAGGGTTATTATCATGACCCTGAAGAAATCCTGCGTTCTGCCAAATTCAAAGAAGATTACAGGGAAATGGTCATCGTGAAAGACATTGATATTTTTTCGATGTGTGAACACCACATGATCCCGTTTATCGGGAAAGCGCACGTGGCATACATCCCCAACGGATACATAACGGGGCTGAGCAAAATTGCGCGTGTGGTGGAAGCTTATTCTCGAAGGCTCCAGGTTCAGGAACGGCTGACAACGCAGATCAAGGAAACTATTCAAAAGGTATTGAATCCGCTGGGTGTTGCTGTTGTCATTGAAGCCAGGCACCTGTGTATGGCCATGCGCGGAATTCAGAAGCAAAACTCGGTGACAACCACATCGGACTTTACCGGAGCTTTTGAACGTTCCGAGACCAGAGCAGAATTCATCAGTCTGATATCATCAAAACTTTCATAATCTGAAAATTTAAAAAATTAATAATATGGAAAATCTGAATAAACCTATCGGTTATGCTCCTGATCGGCAACTGTCGGCTACCGTTGCCCGGACTTACCTTTCAGGAGTTTTCATGTGGATGTTTATCGCACTGGGCATCACTGCCGCAACAGCCTGGTTGTTTGCGACAACACCGGAACTGATCAGTGTGCTTCACAATCCGGAAACTGGTGGAATGTCAATTACCGGCTGGATCGTCATGCTGGCTCCACTTGGAATTGTCATCTGGATGTCTGCCGGTTACCGCAAATTATCGGCTTCGTCAATGCTGATGATTTTCGTGCTGTTTTCCATTTTAATGGGAGCCAGTCTGAGTTTTATCTTCCTGACATTTACAGGAGCATCCATTGCCAAAACATTTGTCATCACGGCAGCCATGTTCGGGTTTATGGCGGTACTGGGATATACGACCAAAACCGATCTGACCAAATTCGGAAGCATCATGTACATGGGTTTGATCGGTCTTATCATTGCCAGCCTGGTGAATATGTTCACGCAAAGCAGCACCATGGATTACATTATCAGTTTTATCGGCGTGCTGGTCTTTACCGGACTAACGGCTTATGACGTGCAGAAGCTGAAGAGAATCGGCGCCCAGTTAACGGAAGAAGGAGAGAATACCCGTAAAATGACCATCATGGGATCTTTAACTTTATATCTCGATTTTATCAATTTGTTTTTATTTTTGCTGCGATTTCTCGGTAATCGCCGTTAAATTTGTTCATTAGCCAAAAAAGCCTGATTTATGAATGCATACGTTTTTCCCGGTCAGGGAGCCCAGTTTGTCGGAATGGGTAAAGACCTGTACGATTTTTCTTCCAAAGCAAGAGACATGTTCCACAAGGCCAACAGCCTCCTGAAGTTTAAAATTACGGACCTGATGTTTGAAGGCACGGAAGAAGACCTGAAACAGACCAACGTTACCCAGCCTGCCATCTTTCTTCACTCGGTTATCCTGGCCAGGGTTATGGAAGACTTCAAACCCGATATGGTTGCGGGACATTCGCTGGGAGAGTTCTCGGCGCTGGTTGCCAACAAAACATTGACATTTGAGGACGGACTAAAACTTGTAGCCAAGCGTGCCCATGCTATGCAAAAGGCATGCGAACAGGAACCTTCCACCATGGCAGCCATTATCGGATTGGAAGATGCAGTTGTAGAACAGGTTTGTGCCGGCATCAAAGAAACCGTTGTTCCTGCAAATTACAACAGTCCGGGACAGGTTGTTATTTCCGGATCGGTAAAAGGTGTTGAAAAAGCTGTCAGGAAACTGGATGAAGCCGGAGCCAAAAGAACGTTAATCCTGAAGGTTGGCGGCGCCTTTCACTCACCCCTGATGGAGCCTGCCCGGGTAGAACTGGCCGAGGCCATCAACAAAACGAAATTCAACAAGGGCGTCTGCCCTATTTATCAAAATGTTACGGGGCAGTCCGTGACGGATCCCGAAATCATAAAAACCAACCTTGTCGCCCAGTTAACTTCACCTGTTTGGTGGACGCGCATCATGCAGAATATGATCGCCGACGGCGCCAATAACATCATTGAAGTCGGCCCGGGAAAAGTACTCCAGGGCTTGTTTAAAAAAATAGACCGCAGGATCAAAACACAGAGTGCGGAAATTTCCTGAATTTTCACAGCTCCAACCCTGTTGTTTTTAAAAACGAACAGGTAAATTTTTGTCGGAGTTGACTTTGAATAACTTCAATTACAAATACTTTGAGATACTGAATGTGGTTATCCAGAAAGAGCCGGTTGAGGCCAAGGATTTCTGGTCCATCGTTATGTATGATCCGCAGACAAGGGGGATGCTTCTGACAGATCAGAAATATCCAGCTTTAAACAACAAGCGCAGCAATTTGACAGTCAATCCCGACGGCTCGGTTGACCTCTACTTCAGCCCCAAAGCGCCCGAAGGCAAAGAAAACAACTGGATACAAACCGTACCCGGCAAAGGATGGTTCGTCTTGTTCCGTCTCTACGGGCCTCTGGAACCCTGGTTTGATAAGACCTGGAGACTGAATGATTTTGAGTTGGTTAAATAAAGTTATATCATAAAATATCCTTGATTGATTTAAAACACACAAGGGGAATGATTACAAACCCTGAAGGGGTGTTAAATTATTAGCTCCGGGTTTTAACCCGGGGTGAAAAAATAAAGCAATAAACCGTTTTGGCGGTCCCGAGGATTCGGGATTCGATGGCAAAGCCGAAAATCATGACAAAATACAAAGAGGTGTTAATCAGTATTTTACAAAATTATAAACAAATAAAAAAAGGCATATTCATTAATTCTGGTTATTACACTGTACAGTTGTCAGCAAAAACAGGAAATATAATCCGGTGCAAAGACAGGTTCCGACATCCAATATGAGTCGAACGGATATCTGGCCAAATCATCCGTAGTCAAAATGAAAAAGGACTACAAACTGATGAAAGCCGTTTCGGCTTACGAATACGGTCTGCCCACACTCGGTATCTACACCTGGTACAAGGGCCTGACAGAAACCAATGAGTTAGGCGACTGGATCATTCTGAACAGCAGGGAAGCCAAACTCCCATTGATGACAGGCAATAACACCATTCTGGCCTGGTCAAAACCGGCCGGGCCAAATGCAGAATTACTAACTGCTAATAATGTAACACCTTATATCCTCGCTATGACGGACCTGCGAAACGGCCCGGTGGTGATTGAAGTACTGGCAGCTACCAAAAAAGCCGTGTTATACGGACAAATCGTTGACCACTGGAAATGGGCCATTGCCGATGTGGGGCCCATTGGCCTCGACAAGGGCAAAGGCGGAAAATACCTGTTGCTGCCGCCCGATTACAAAGGTAAGGTGCCGAAAGGATATCTGGTATTGAACAGCCCGAACTACCGTGTGTACCTTACATTCCGCTCAATCAAAAGCCCTGATGTTGGGATTAACATACGAAACCAACAGCCATATCAAAGGTTCCGACGTAAAGCCCGGTGACAGGCTTACTTTCGAGTGGGGGATCAGCCAGTATTTTACCGATCGTTTCGAAATCGGGATTCAGGGTGGAAACAACTGGCAGATAAGTGACGACAGAGGTAGCGAAGTTTGGTGGGATCCTTCGGTGCACGACCGGAAAAGCACACTGGCTTTCTCGGCTAATTACTGGGTAGTAGCCGAAAAACTCTATCTTGCATTGAAATACGCATTTGATTTCGGCATCCGCCAACGGTTCAAAACCAACATGATGATGCTGAACGTAATTTATACCCCGGGAATTCTGGACGGGAAAAAAGAAAAGTAATCCTGACAAAAACCGTTGCAAATCTGTAACGGTTTTTTTAACAGTCTGTTCATATTTAACCTGAGTTCGGTATCAAAACGAGATTGTTTTGATTTAAATTTCAACACAAAGTCGTGTACTTCTTATTAATGTAAATTAAACATCTGAGTTAATTAGTCGAAAAATCAGTAAATAAATATCTTTCTAATTACCCACCCCTTAATCCCCTCCCGAGAGGGGAATATCGGAATTTATTTGCTGATTTTTCTTTATTCCAAGTGGCAAAAAAATTCAAAAATGATTACCTCTTATCCCCTCCATTGGAGGGGTGTAGGGGTGGGTTATTAAAAAATCCAATCATTTTTGAATTTTTCTTTTGTCAAAACATTTAAAATGAATAAGATACATCCCGAACTCACGTTAATTATATCCGGATAAGCATCAAACCATTTTTTGAAAATTACAATGGTTAATGCCGATAAATAATCAAAGCGATTGAAAGAGGGAAACGTATTAAACACGCTTCCGGGAATTCGGGATTAATTGATATTCGGTAGTATAACGATAATTTATTTATCTTTGACAGGTTGGCAAACCACCGCAAATTGTTTGCTTCTTTTAAAAAAACCGGATGCCCGAAACCGATTTTGCTTTTTCCGAATGGTACCACTTCGCACTGTTGCTGCTGTGGTTGGCTGTTTTATTTGGCGGACTGTTTTTCTTCAATAAAATTGAAAAGCTTTTCAGGTTAAAGGATGATTTTAGCGATGGGAGCAAAATCGCCGTCGGCTTATTGCTTACTTCCTTTATTTTTGGATTTGTCGTTTTTCTGGTTTTGACTTTTTCCGCCGAAACGGCGCATTCAAAAACCGCGATCATCCTTTTTTACGGGCTTGCCTTTTTGCTGCTGTTACTGAATGCTTTCACCTGTTTCAGGAACTACCTGTTACAAAGCGCGATTATCCGTTTCCTGTTGTTGTCGGCCTTAATGCTTGTTTACTTTTATTCCGGCCTGCTTGGCGGCTTGCTGGTGATTGCTCTTTTTGCCCTGGCTGTCATTGTCTTTGCAT
Source organism: Chlorobiota bacterium (assembly GCA_013151505.1). GTDB lineage: Bacteria > Bacteroidota > Bacteroidia > Bacteroidales > F082 > JAADID01. Next base: position 28,472 of record JAADID010000060.1, read on the forward strand.
TGTTGAAAACCAAAAAAATACTGACCATCAAATGATAAATTTTTTCCTTTCCATTTTGTTCGGTGTCGTTTCCGGCTTTCTGTTGGCCGTTTCCATCCGCTACGGACTCAGAGGCGCTTCCAGACTGGACGACTTTTTTTCAGACAAACGCAATTCCAATTACTCCGGTTTTGAATGGTACTACCGTATCCCGTTTTCTTTTGGCGTTGTTCCCGAGTATTTTTTCGCCCTTGTTCTGTCTTACGACAATTATTTCAAGCGAAACTGGTGGGCCCTGAAAACGGCCTCTTTTATTTCGGTTTTGCTGTTTATCGCATTCCTGAAAAGCCGTTCGGCTGTAACGGCTTATTTTTCCCTGGATTTTCTTAAAGAAGGTGGTATTGGCGCCCTGTTTACTTCCGGCAGTTTTGTGATGTTCATGAATATTATTGTTTTGCTTTACGCGGCCTTGTTTGTTTTGATTTGTGTTGAAAGCGTCCGCATGCATGGAGTTTATGCCCCCGTCAGGATTGTCGTTTACAGCCTTTTGAGTTGGATGATGGCCAGCCTGACGCTCATCACACTTTCCGCCATCGTTTTCATTGCCGTGGTTTATGTCGTCATCAAGGTCATTGTCTTCCTGTTCTTTTCTTCCCGCCGGAGGCGGAAAAGAGCGGAGGAAGAAGAGGAAGAAGAATCCGCCGGTTTTGTGTTGGGAAAAGGTTTTCGGGCGTTCAAAACAGAACTTTACCAATGGGAGCGGGAAGAAAAAAACAGGACTGGAACCAAAAACAGGACTGAAAGAACATCAAAAAGAATAAAGCGGAAAAGGCCGAAAATCAAACGCTCATACGGTGGTGACATTCCGCGCCTTCATCCCGACTAAATGAAACGCCAATGAGTACATTGAAAACAAGAAGAAAAAAATTCAAAAATGATTACCGCTAATCCCCTCCGGCGGAGGGGCGAAGGGGTGGGTCAATAAAATAATCCAATCATTTTTGAATTTTTCTACGATAGAATTCGATTATTATATTTTCAATATCAATGACAAAACCGGCATCAATCAGCATCAACGAAATCATCGGGAAACTCTCCGATGCCCTTGACAAAGAATACTTGAAAGGCTACTTCGGCATCCCTGATTCAACTGAAAAAATTGAACTTTTTGAAACGGCCTTTGGTGTAAAACTTCCCGTTTCGTTTAAAACTTTCCTTCGTCATTTTGACGGTGGATTTATTCCTGACGGGAAAGCCGCCGGGCTGATTGCTTCCGGTGAATTTGAAGAAGCCGAATGGAACAGCTTCCGGTTCTTAAGCATTGACAAAATTATCAACGATTACGAAAGACTTTACCTGGACGACTGGAAGCTTGCAGATGGTTTCAAAGGGTTTTACCCGTACATCCCTTTCGGAATGACTGCCGACGGGGAAAAGCTGGTGTTTGTGGACAACAGCCTGCAGGAAACAGAGTCGAAGGTCTTCCTGGCGCTACACGACAGCCCTGCCTCCGGATGGTTTGTGGTAGCGGATAATTTCACGGAACTGCTGATCAACTTCTACAACACCGGCGGAGACCCCGGCCTGCTGGACTGTGATACAAAGGCAACGGCAGAAAACGCTTTGAAATTACTCGGCAGCAGGGAAGAAGAAAAAGAGGATCCCCGGGAAATCATCAAACGCACTACGGCTTACCTGGAACTTTTTCCCGACAATCCGGTCAAATACACGATCCGGGGAGATGCATACGGCGAGCTGAAACAGTACAAAAATGCCCAGGCCGATTTCAACAAAAGCCTCGACCTTGACCCAAAAATGGCGTTGGCTTACTATTGCCGCGGTTCCCTCCTGCTGTCGCTGAACCGCGCCCGGCAGGCGCTCATTGACCTCGATTCGGCACACCAGTTGGAGCCCGGTGACGCTTATTATCTGAATGGCAGGGCCGAAGCTTTTTTTGCATTAAAAAAGATGAAAAAAGCCCTGGCCGATTGTAACCGTGCCATTGAAATTGACAACCGTTACTTCAGCGCTTACTATCTTCGGCGGAAAATATATACGACCCTGGGCGAAACTGAAAAAGCGGAAGCCGATGCGAGGGTGATTGAAGAATTGCTTGGGGAGGATGAGTAAATTAATAATGCTTATTTATATCGCTTCAATATAAAGAGTATGGATAACAATTTATCTCAGATAATTCTCATTATAGCTTACATTAGCTATGTCTATTCAAACCATGAACAGCTCTAACCCAAAACCCATAGTTTATGTTTAACCGGTTCCTGGCAGATTATCAGCCTGAAGACTTGGAGATGTATGAGGTACTCCTCGAGGATGCCTATGAAACTTACCCGTATTCAATTGTTTCGGTCCTGCAGGATTATGAAGAAAATGTAGTTGAAGAAGAATATGCCAAGGCATTCAAGCGATTTATTGATTTTTTTGAAATTACGGTGCAGTATTGTTCGAGTCTGCTTCTGAGCCTTGTTAAATACCGGAAAGTTGAGTTTAATGAAACTTTACAGCAGGTTGCCACCAAGATAGTTTCCAAGCCGTTGTCAACCGGCGACTGGATAAACGATATTTTCATTGTGCTGGTAAAGGAAGCCCATACACTGATCCCTGACGAACCCATTGTTTTGAGTCTGTACGAGCTTGTTACGGAACCAAAGGGAAACATTCTTCAGGGATGGGGTTCACGAAAAGGTGAAGAGTTCAAGGGTTTGGCATTTTTCCGCAATACATACCTCGGGCACGACACTTCGCTTGCCGACGAGATATACGCCGAAGGGCTTAAACTGATAGAACCGAGAATGTTCAGGATGCTGGAAGCGCTGGCACCGCTTGAGGATATTACCACTTTCACGGTTGACAAAGTGCTGGACAACGAAAATATCCCCGGCAAGTTCACGGTAATTCCGTTAAAAAGCGCCGACATCAACAGGGCTGTACGTATTACATCCGACACTATTCTTGAAAAGGACAAATACTACCTCATCCACAGGAAAATCAAAAAGTTCGACCATTTTAAGGATGATGAAATAATCGGCATCACTCCATTCATAATCTACCTCCCTCTGTCGGAAGACCACGAAGGAGAACGTACTACTTTCATTTTCCAGTCGGTACACAACAAAAACTTGCGAAGGATGATTTACGTTTCGCCAAACCTGAAAGCCAAAAGGCGGGAAACAGAACTGTTCAAAGACTTGTTTGTTTCCTTTCTGCAGGATGTTCTGAGCAAGATAAATATCGGCAAAAACTATAAGCTTGAAATTGCTTCAGGAAAAACATGGGAGGAATACACGGAACGGCTTTCGTCGCAAACTTCCCGTTTCCTGGGCCAGATGAAAGTTGAGAAATATGACCCGGCGCTTTACGTTGACAGGAAAGAGATAAGCGGGGCATGGGAGCATTTCAACACCCTCGATGACAAAAGGGCGTTTGTTTTGCTTGGAAATGCGGGCTCGGGCAAAACCAACCTCATCTGCAATTTTGCGGAAAGGCTGATGGAAAAAGGCGATCCTGTAATCACTTTCAACAGCAAGATATTTTCTCAGATCAGCATTGAAAAAAAACTCGGGCAGGTATTCGAAGACAAGAATGCGCCGGTTGCCGAATCGCTGAAAAAACTCAACGAAATGGCCCGGAAGAACAATAAAAAAGTTGTTTTCTTTTTCGATGCCCTTAACGAGTGTCTTACTTACAACAAAGACCCGCAAAGCAACGGGCCTGTGGAACTGTTGCACGCCATTGACAACCTGCTGGTGAAAGATGAGTACGATTCCTTCAGGCTGATGTTTACCTGCCGCACATACACATGGGAAGAAGCGTTACGTTCGGAAGAAGACACGCTGAACCTGCCCTTGTATTTTACTTCGGACGACATACCCGACAGTGAGCAAAGGGAGAATATTGCCCTGAAAGGTTTTTCAGATGAAGAATTTCTGCTTGCATATCCCAGATACATGCAGAAATACGGGCTTACCACTACCCCCGAAGCAATTATGGAGCCGCAGTATGCATTTACAAATTCGAGGTTGCATGACCCGATGGTGCTGAAACTGGCAAGCCAGATATACGCCGGTGGTGCGCTGCCCGAAAGCGTTCAGCAATTTGATTCGGTAAAGTTGTTTGACGCAAGACTGGGCAAACTGAACAGTGTAAAGGGCGGACAACAGCAGATAATGATACTGGAGGATTTTGCCGCGGAACTCCGTAACAGGAAAACCGATGCGTTGCCGATGCAATTGCTTTATGCAGCCTTCGACGATGCTGAACATGAGTTACACGGACTTGCCTCACAACTGTTCAGAGGCGAAACAATGGAATGGAAAAAAGCACCCATGGGGCTGTTTGACGAGGGCTTTCTGAGGGTGGAGAAAACCACGCTTAAAGAAGAATTGCGATTTACTTATGAACGGTTTCACGAGTATATGTATGCACGGATATTTGTGCAGGAAGAAACGGAGTTGTTAAGTTCGGAAAGCCTGCCGATACCCGTCGAATCTTTTGAGTCGGAATTGCGCGACATGAAAGGTTATGCCGTTATCAACGATGCTTTGCGGCATGCACTGGCGCTGGATTACAACCGTACCGGCGGCGATCCGTTCACCATTATCGGACTGGCAAACAGCGCAGTTTACGGTGCGGCACAACTTGTAATGAACACCTTGTCATCTCTTATTTCCGATAATTATGAAGCCGTATGCTCCATCATCGGGCAGTTGCTTGAATACCGGCTTGAGGAAACAAAACCGCTTGCCGGAGAGTTTGAAAAGAAAGAGTTGCTGCTGGCACAGGGTAACAAGGGAAAAAAGAAGTTAACCAAAGATGAGATAAAAACGCTGAACAAGGAGATTGAAGAACTACAGGAAAAACTTAAACCGGTTATCCAGGTCAGGAAAATAGCGATGCAGACCGTTTACGAAATATTCAAATCGCCGGTCTATGATAAGAACCTTTACAGCGGCAGTAACTCCCCTTTCGAATTGTTGTTGAAAGCCATGTCGGACCCCATGGCTAAAGTGAGGGATAATGTTTCGCTGTATATCTATTATATTTCCAAGTATGATGTGAATATCGGGATAACCATCCTCGACCACCTTTCGGGAAATATCCTTGACACATCGTTGCTGTCGCTGGTAAAAGGTTCAAAACGGAAAGAGTTCCAGCAGTCGTTTTTGGAGCCGGCAGGACGTATCAGCCTGCTGATGGTAATCGAGGCACTAATTGAAAGGAACGATTACGAAATGAGCGACAGAATAAAAAGCACGTGGACGGCCATCATGAAAAAGCTGACGCTGAACCATGCGCTGGTAAAGATCGTCATGCCGTTCCTGAAGTTTTTCATGAGGCGACAGGCAACCGTTCAGGTAGCTTATGTGAACAACGGCATCGAATATCTGAATTTCTGGGAAGCCATTCCCGAAGACGGCGCTGAAAACGACTGGCACCGTCGTAGCTTCACCAACATTATTCCATTTCTTAATCCTGATGAAGCCGGACTGGAACAACATTACGAAGCCATTAAAAAGGGTATTGACACCGGCGATGCTTTCAGCTATTTCCTCATCGAAAGGGTGCTGGTGGCACAGGGTTGGGCCGGATGGGAAAGGATAAAGCCTATAATAGAGGAGGTTGTAAACAAGCCGCCTGACCAGCCGTGGCTTGATTACATGCAGATGTCGATGCTGTATGTTTTGTTCCATTCCATCGAGAAATCGGACGAGCCCAATGATGAGGCTTTCGACATTTTCGCCCGGCTTACCGAAGAATGGTCGGAGCGGTGCAAGGGATTGTTCTTTGCCCACAAAAACGACCAGGCAAACAAAGGGCTTCCTTACAAGCAATATCCGTTGAACTGGTACGGAGCGGCATACTGCAAACATTACGGCGACGGCGGGACACGCCCCGGCGACCCCTATCCGCTGCCGGTTTTCAGAAACCTGATAGATAAGGCATTTGAGAAGAAAGACCGGGAACTACTGTATTATTGCATTGAGAACATTGCAACCATGGTAACGGATTTCGGCAAACCAAAAAGCGCCATTCAACTCTTCGATTACGTGATAAGTCTTTTTAAGCATGAAAGTGAGATACACGCATTCGATATACAAAAGACCGGCCGTGAGGAATACGAGCAGGACATCAGGTCATTCCTCCGGAATATGATAGGAACCATCAAAAGCTATTATCCGCGCGAGGTTGCTTATTTTATTCACCATAAACTTGCCCATTCCGATTTCCCCGGCATGGACAGTTTCAGGGAAGACCTGATGTCGTACAACCAGTCGCACGAAAGCATCGGTGACCTGCTTACACATAAGTTCGGGAACTTTATCATCTGGGGGCTGTTGCACGACAAGGCGGTGGGCAGGTTTTTCATGGACGGCTTCAGGATTGGCGGTGAAGTGAAAGACTATTACAGTTGGTTCGACGGCATTGTAAGGATTGCGTTCAACCGGTTGTTTGGAATTAAAGTTTGATTTGATAAAATAAACGAAAATTCACGACTTGGATTCGTGCATTTGCACCTAAAAACAACAGGATTTGAAAGCGACAAGAAAGATTTAATGATGAAGAAAGTCATGTGGGTAATTTTACTATTGTTTCTTACTATCCTTATATTAGGATTGGTTTTTATTCCTTTAAATTTTATATCGAATAGTAATGAAAATATCAATAATTCTGGCCATTTACAAATTATTGCCCACAGGGGGGCTTCCGGTGTGGCTCCGGAAAATACTTTTCCGGCGTTTGATTCAGCGATAGCTGAAAACGCGGATTTTATTGAACTCGATATTCATCTCAGTAAAGACAATAAGGTGATTGTGATGCATGATTATACCGTTGACAGGACGACTAACGGTACCGGAAGTATTTCAGAATTAACTTCGGGCTATATAAAATCATTGGATGCCGGAAAATGGTTTAGTGATGATTTCACCGGCACGCGGGTTCCGTTTCTTGATGAGGTTATTAAACAGGTGGACGGGCAAACAAAACTGCTGATTGAGATAAAAGAAAAAAGAGAAGCCAATACCGGAATTGAGAAAGAGGTGGTTAAACTGATTGAAAAATACGGAGCCGAAAGCTGGTGTGTCATACAATCATTCAATGATGAAAGCCTGAAAAAAATTCACGAAACCAATCCGAAAATTGAGCTGCATAAACTGTTTTTCGTAAAGTTTAGACTGCTGCCTTATGTTTTTGATGGAAAATTCACTTATTTCGATTTTAAAAAGTATGAATACATCAGTGCTTTTAATATTCATCGTCTGTTTGCGGAAGATGAATTCCTCGAAAAAATTCATGCCAATGGAAAAAAGGTGAATGCCTGGGGATGTGGTAGCCGGGGTTCGTGTAAACAGGAAAAAATGAAGCTCTGGAATGGGGTTATCACTAATTTTCCGGGAGATTATTCGAAATAATAATTTCCATAATAAATAGATTTTCCGTTGTTCCAGGCTGCATATTGGATACTCTTTCCAAATTCGGGATGCGGTGGGATGTAAGATAATCAGCTTTTACAAAACCTCTTTTTCCTGTTATAATCAAACGGTATCCACTCGATCTGGATATAATTCGCCGGGAAAATGGTGTCGCCTTTTTGTACTTTTCCCAACACTGCCGAGTGTGCGTTCGGACCTTCCCTTACATTCAGTGTGGCACTTTTAACCGTATAAATTAAAGTTGTGTCGCTGCATCTGCTGAAAAAGCTGCATGAGCTACTAATTTTATCATCAATAAAAATAAGGGTAAAACCAGGTAAGTTCGCTTTATCATAATTTTTTTTGTCCCTGTTTCGATTATCAACCCCCGTATTTAAATCCCAGTCCTGAAGTTTGTTTTAACTTGCCAACTTTAAACTCTTCCACATCTTCCAACAGCAAAGTGCCAATGGCTGCCGGGGTTCTTTTTTCTTTGGGCAAAGCAGCCATGCGCAATTCCTGGTTGCGGTGGGCCTTTTCCACCATCTTCCTGACCGAGCGGGCGTTGCCGAAAAACTTGTCGCGGTTGGCGTACAAGGCCGACAAATAGGTTTTGATGTATGCTTCGGCCTTTGCATCGGGTTTCAGCGAGCGCTCGGCAAACATGTTTAAGGCGATGGTATAAAGTTCGTCTTCCGAAAAATCTTCAAATTGAAAGTGATGGTCAAAACGGGATTTCAGTCCGGGATTGGATTCGAGGAAGGCTTCCATATTTTTCGGGTAACCGGCTACGATCAGCCCGAACTCCTTTCGCTTGTCTTCCATTTGTTTGATGAGGGTAGCCACGGCCTTTTTTCCGAAGCCGTCGTTCCGGCCTTCCGTCAGGGCATAAGCTTCGTCAATAAATAAAATTCCTCCCTGTGCTTCCCGGATCAGTTCCGTGGTTTTAATAGCCGTTTGCCCCAAGTATCCGGCAATAAGGTCACTGCCGTCGGCATCAATCAGATGACCTCTTTCAAGCAAACCGAGGGCTTTGTAAAACTTGCCCAAAATCCGGGCAACGGTTGTTTTCCCCGTGCCGGGGTTGCCTGTAAATACGCTGTGCATCGAAAAAATCTTCAGCAGGTCGCGACCCATTTCATGATAATACTTTGCGAGTCTGACCAGTTCGTTCATTTCCATTTTAATGCTTTCAAGTCCTGTCAGTTTATCCAGCTCAGTTTGCGCCTCTTTCAGCAGTTCGTGGTCAATGGGCAGCTTAAGTGTTTTTTTATTTTTTAAAACAGTTACCTCTTCAATATCGTCTTTGGTGATTTCCGACAGTTGCCGCTTTGTCAGGTTGTCGGGATCGCCGTTTTTCATCAGCCGGATTCCCAGGTTCATTTTGGCCTCACCAACAAGGGCGTTGGCAAACCGGGCATTGCCGAAAGTCCTGTCCCGTTTCCGGTAAGCATCCGTAAGCAGTTTCTCGATCTCCTTTTTGGCTTTGGCCGAAAAATAAACGTCCCGCTTTTCTGCGGAGTATTCGGCAATCTGAAGCAGCTCTTCCGGGGTGTAATCGTCAAAGTGAAAATAATTTCTGAAGCGGGATTTCAATCCGGGATTGGAATTCAAAAAAGCTTCCATTTCTTTCGGATATCCGGCAACCATGATGGCAATGTCACCTTCACCGTCACTCATTTCGGTAAGCAGGGCGGCCACGGCTTCAGGGCCGAAATCGTTTCCGCCGTCCGCTTTGAAAAGCATGTAAGCTTCATCTATGAACAAGATGCCGCCCCGGGCTTTTTCGATGGCTTTTTTGGTTTCGTCGCCTGTTTGACGGACAAATCCGGAAATCAGGTCGTTGGCTTCAACAGCGTGGACGTGGCCTTTTGACAACAAGCCGATGGCGTGGTAAATTTTTCCCAGCATTTTGACGACGGTTGTCTTCCCTGTTCCGGGATTTCCGGTAAAAACAGCGTGCAGCGAAAGTTCATCTTCTTCTTCAAAACCTTTTTCCTCGCGTAATTGCAGAAAGCTCAAATAATCAACGTATTCCCTGATCTTCGATTTAACGTTTTCAAGGCCGATCAGTTGATCCAGTTCCGAAAGTATTTCCGTCAGCGGGCGGTCGTCAATTTCTATTTCAGGAGCTTGCTCCTCATCCTTTTTTGATTCCGTTTCAGCTTCTTCAGATTTCTTTTCACTGCTTTCTTCGGGTTTTTCCGAAACTGCATCCGTCAGTCCGGGCTGGAATTGCGAAAGCACATCCTCGTTCAACAAGGCTTCATAATCACTAAGTCGTTCCACGAATCCTTTGCCGATGCTGAACGGAACAACCCCTACAACCACATCCATAAAAATCACTTCCATGGTATAGTTGTCTTCAATCCAGGAACCCGGATTTTTTCCGCCCCATCCTGCGCTAATCGTGAAGGTTTCGCCATAGTCGTTTTCGGGAGTAACCAGCGTTAAACTATCGCTGGAACCAATCAACACGCCGGTGTCGTCGTAAATGTTGAAAAAAAGTTCACAAAGCCATTCTTCCTCCAGTTTGTTGTCAAACCGCAGTTCACCCATGATGCAGCGGGTTTGGGCCACATCGAATTTTTTATAATAAACCCGTTCACCAATTTCCAAATCACCTTGCGGAGCTTCGTATGTCCGAAGCGCTATAGCAGTAAAATACGGATTTTCGGTAGCCGTCACCAGGCCGTGGTCTTCGACATAAAATTCGGCCGTGCCTTCCAGCTTGCCATCAATATAAGCTTCCCAAACGTAATGGCCCCTGGTCCAGAATTTTCCTTTTGTATCGTTCCCGTATCCGTAATCAAAGACGATGATGTTTTCGCCCGAAGAAACATCTATCATCTTTTTTTCCATGCAGAGCTCGGTGGTCTTTTTTTCATCCTCTATCCTGAAAGCCTTTACGCAAACCTCTGCCGTCCAGTCTTTTTCATCGAAAAATTTATTGTAAAAGGCGAGTTCAACACTCAGGTAGTTAATCTCGGAACGGTCGAAAACCGTTCTGAATTTTTTCACATTTCCAACAACCCTGTCCCACAAATAAGGCCGAAGACTTTTGAACTTGTAGTGTTTTTCACTCTTGCTTTTTCCGAACATTAACCTGGTTTTTTAAGATTTAAAGCCTAAACAAATGTAATGATTGATTGTCAACATTCGTAAAACGGGCGGCTATTTTTAGACAATCTAAATGTCGCAGCCTGCAAAAGAAATTGAAATCTGCACATCAAAATAAGGAATGATGTCAGAAATATTGTGTTTTCATCTTTGCCCGATGGTTATTATATTTGCTGACAATCCAATCCGATTTTTTTGATTAAAAAAACCAAAAACACGATGAAAGCATACCGATTATTTGAATGGAAACAACCGGCACGGTTGGTTGATATTCCTGTGCCTGAACCGGGTCCCGGTCAGGTAAGAATAAAAGTAGCCGGAAACGGCATCTGCGCCTCCGATCTGCACCTGATGCATGAGTGGGAATCCAGTCCGCCGCATCTTCATATCGAACTTCCCATGACCATTGGTCATGAAGTAGGCGGATACCTTGATAAACCCGGCCCCGGTGTAACCGGGCTGGAACCCGGTCAGGCGGTTGTGGTAACCCTGTCCGGTTGCGGTCATTGTTATTATTGTGCAAGGGGGTGGAATAACTATTGCCTGAACAAAGGCGCCCAGGTGGGTATGGGCCTGGATGGAGGACTTGCTGAATACGCCGTTGCTCCGGTTGGGGCACTTGTACCTGTCCCTTCGATGGATCCGGCCGAAGCAGCTCCCTTTACGGATGCCGGATTAAGCTCATTTCATGCCGTGAAAAGAATAGCTCCTTTTCTAACAGGAGGAAGTACCGTAGCTGTGATCGGTGTTGGCGGACTCGGACATCTTGCTGTTCAGGAACTGAAAGCAATAACTCCGGCAAAAGTTATCGCTTATGACCTGAATGAAGCATCACTTGAACTGGCCAAAGAAGTTGGTGCCGATGAAGCATTGAAATCGGAAGAAACCAACATGGAGAAGATGAGTATGGATGCCGTGCTTGATTTTGTTGGTGCCGGGGCTACCATTGCCCAGGCAGCTAAAATGATACGACCTGTGGGACATATCGTGGTGATAGGACGAGGAGCCGGAGTTTTTGAATTCAAGCACAATGCCATGCCTTATGGGGCCATGCTAAGCACTACTTTTGGCGGAACAAAAGCTGAATTGATGGAGTTGATCGGCCTGGCCGAATCAGGATACATCAAACCGCACATCACCAAATTCAAACTGGATGAAGTGGAAAAAGCATACGAAATGCTGGAAAGAGGTGAGATACAGGGACGGGGCGTTATCATTCCTTAAACTTTAACAGTAAAATGCTTCTGTGACAGAAACGTTGATCATCATTTTTAAACTTAATGGAGGTATTATCATGAAAAACACAATGAGAATAATGATTTCATTTCTGATGATCATGATGTTTACATTCTCGCTGACAGCGCAGGAAGATTCGGTAGTTAAAATCACCGGTTTTAAGAACCTTTACAGGTATCAGAACTTTTTCATTGCAGGCCAGCCGCCCGTTGAAGAATTGGAATGGCTGAAATCACAGGGAGTCCGGCACATCATCAACCTGCGTACGGAAGAAGAAAACCGGGAGGTCAAAGCAACAGCCTATGATGAGCAGGCATGGTGTGATAAATTGGGTTTCAGTTATGACGTCATACCCGTGAACGGCCTGGAAGGTTATACGCCGGAAAACCTGGAAAAGTTCATTGCGGCAATCAATAAAAATGAGAAAACTTTGATACATTGCAGAAGCGGCAGAAGAGCCAACGACTTTTTTATGGCATACCTTATTGAGCATGACGGTTATTCTGTTGAAGAGGCCACTGCCATTGGAAGACAGATCAGGTTTGTTATTCCTTTGGAAAAAATACTGGATATGCAATTTTTTCTTGGCAAACCCTGATCATTCGCCCACAGGGAAAACGACAGGGGTGTTTTTAATTTGTTTTGGAACGATAACCGTTTTTTGTCCGTATCAGGGGCTGTCTAAAAAGATACGAGAGGGAGACACGGAGAGACGCAAAGGACTCTTTAGACCGCCCCGTTATCTTTTCACCGAAACTTCACTAATTTTCTGACACGCTGATCTTATTTGTTTAATGTTGCATTATGCCCATTATCTATCCCCCTCTTAAAACCGGAAAAATACAAAGACAAATATTCTTTCCCGGATTTTTCCGAAATTTGACCGTAGTTTAAACTGTAAACTAATTAAAATGAACATAAAATGAAAAAGTTGGTCCCCATAATATTATTTTCAATCCTTTTTGTTGCAGGGCGCCAAACCCTTTATGCATTTGGGGCACAGGATGGTACTGCTACACCCGATACAACTTTGACAAAAAAGGAGATCAAAAAGGCCAAAAGGAAAGAGGAACGAAAAAACCTGAAACCCCATTTCCGCCTGAGTTTGAATACTACCTATGCCTTCCTTGAAACCCAGGTGCGATTCATCACACCGGGAGGGCTGGTCAGTTTCCAGGTTGGACTTGAAAAAAATCTTCAAATGCCTGACCAACAGATAATCGTTTCATCCAGCATGATTTACCGCATAACACCGCGAAGCGGGTTATATGCTATGTATTACGGACTGAAGCGGAATTCAAAACACGTTTTAAACCGCGATATTTACCTTCCGGGCGATACGATTTTTGCAGGAGCGTATGTGAACACCTTTTTTAATACCGATGTGTACAGCTTTGGGTATTTGTTCTCCATCCTCACCCGCGAGAAGTCATTCCTCGGTGTTTTTTTTAACCTGTATTTAATGAATATACGGACAGGCATTGAATCCGATATTATTCAGAAAAGAAGCTTTAACTATCAGTTTCTTGCGCCTTTACCGAACATCGGTTTGATCATGGATTTTGAGCTCACAAAATGGTTTCATCTCAATAGCGGTGTCGGCACTTTTTTTGTGAACAATATTGAAGGGGTTGGGGGCACCATCCAGGATATCCATTTCTTAACGGCCTTTTATCCTGCCAAATGGCTTGCTTTAAGTATTGGATTTCATATTTTTAACGTATTTGTAACCAGTCGTGAGCAAGATTATTTGCTGAACGTATCTTACAGTTTCAAGGGGCCTTCCTTTAGCTTGCGATTCAGATTTTAACCAAATGCTCATATTTTCTGTATCTATCCCTGAAAGAATTTGAAATCAATACGCATCCACCAATGAGTACACTTTTATCGTTTTTTTCACATCGGGAATGTCTTTATCAATGAGGAACACTGTTTTGACGGGCTGTCCCGGGATGAGGTCAAAGAAATTATTGGTGAAAAATCCTTTTCCGTCATCGGTGGATAAAAAGACTTCTTTGGCAAAGACATCACTCGTAAAGGTCAGTTCATAACCCTTTTCCAATTTTCTGGTTGTGAAATTGATCTTGTTTTTCTGTAGTTTCAGGTCTTTCGGATAGACAAAAAAGAAGTGGTTTTCAGCCAGTTGTTCTTTATCTCTTGTGACCTTCGCAACAAGAACCAGATCGTTTTTACTGTGCCCTCCAATGAATTGATTTACACTTTCCGAATAATAAACCTTACCGGAATTGGGCATTATCTCAATCTGTTTCTTTTTTTCTTTCAGTAACTTACCGGTGAAATCATAAAGTGCCAGATCAAGCATGGCCGTTACGGGCTTCAGCGCATCAGACACACCGTAAACATTCAGCAATCCTTTTTCAATTTCCGGCGACACAAGTATCTCCTTGTAAATATCCCTCACCCTGTAATGCAGCGCTTTCCATTTGCCGTAATAATCCACGCTTGACCATGATGCTACCGGATAACAGTCGTTCAGTTGCCAGTATAGTGTTCCCATACACTCCGGCATCGCACGCCGGTGAGCTTCAATCGCCATATCCATGCCAAACGACTGCATTACCTGGCTGACATACAGGTAGGCCTCAAAGTCTTTCGGGAACCGGTAATACCACTTCATGTACTTGTCAATGACGGGGTACCCGATGCGGTGTTTCTGGTGGGTGAGCATCACTTTGGAGTGGATATCCCGGTCTTCCGGAAAGGTGAACTTTTTGATCGAGCTCATTTCGGGGAGACTCTGAAAACCGTATTCGCTCATGAAACGACCGATCTTCGCGGGTTTTTTGAATTCCTCAAACGGTTCCTCTCCGTGCCATACGCCCAAG
>JAADID010000289.1 GCA_013151505.1 Chlorobiota bacterium
ATTTTTAAACAACCGGATATTATTGCGGCCATGAATAACATCAGAAATGCTGTATCATCCTGATTTTGTTTCCTTTTATTCAAACTAAAGTATTCACACCCATAAAAGGTCGTCACACTCGTTGAATACAAAAAAAATCAGCAGGTAAAATATTACCCGCTGATCTTAATAAACTAAAATACGATGAAAAAACTTATCTTATGATATCTACTCTACAATAATTTTTTTGGTAAAGCTATGCTGCCCGTCATTAACCCTTAAAAAATACATCCCGGGTGAAAGGTTGTTCAAATCAAGTGTAACCGGATTTCTTTGAGCACTGAAATCATGATTTTTTCTAATGATCTCCTTTCCGGTAAGATCGAGTAAAGAAATAATCAGGTCATCTTCGTTTTCCGAAGGAATGGAAACATACAAAATATTATTTGCGGGATTGGGATAAACCCGGATATTACTCAGGTTATTCGTATTTTCCCCGACAGATTCAGGCGTGGTTTTAAAAGATCCGGTTGTATCGGTGGACTCTTCGTCTTGTGAAATCGTTATCGTGAAAACAGGATAACCATCATCACCCGTGTACCACGAGTAATCTGTCGAACTGGATGTCCTTGCCATGAGGAATATGCTACCCATAAATACCGAATCCACGATGTTGGATTCATTTTTTATCCTGAGGACGCTGCCATAGGTTGTTTCGGGAGTCGTAATGGATCCCCAGGCGTCGGCTGTTACCGTGGAAGTTCCCCGGCGATGAATGGTCATGCCGATCACTTCAAAAACGGCAAAATAGTCATCAGTGAAACTATCATTAAAGGAAAAAGGGAACTCCATCTGCTTTTCCGGATCGGAATAGTGCATAATGAGGTTTCCCGTATCGGTAACAATACCTGCACCATAGCTGAGTATTTCAGAGGTTGATAAATCAGCATAACTGTAAATCTCGCCGGTTTCGTTGTTGACATAAAAGGTAATATTTGCCTCGGGAAATTGATTCTCGAAGGGTGTTCCTGAAGGGCTGATCACACTAAACTGGTCTGTACCTTCAGCCTGAACACTCCCGTAATCCCATGTTTGACTGGCTCCCCCGGGACCAGGGTCCAATGATGTGGTGAAATAGGACTGGTAATAGACGTCTCCGATCTTCGGCGCATTTTCATAAGTGATTGTTGGCTGTGCTACGACGGCAACGCTAATCAGCAATACCATTGACAAAAGAAAATAAACTCTTTTCATAATAGCTCATTTTAGGACATTTAATAATAAATCAGGTTCAACACAGCAATTGGGGTTACAAATATAAAATGAAAAAATCAATTTTCCAAATTCCCGCGTCTTTTTAATGATTCTAAATACCTTTTTCCCTTCTTTTTCGGGTATTGTTTTTTCTAATTTTGATGCGCTTTTTAAACAGTTTTTAAATGATTACACGACAACTCACCCACCCTGACAGTATCGTCGTTGTTGGCGGTTCAAACGATATCCATAAACCCGGTGGTAAAGTCCTGAAAAACCTTGTTGACGGCGGTTTTAACGGAAAACTGTATGTCCTGAATCCCAAGGAGGATGAGGTGCAGGGTATAAGAAGTTACCGGAATGTTGAAGATTTACCTGATGTTGATCTGGCCATCATCGCCATAGCAGCCAAATATACACCCGATATGGTCGAATATTTGACACAATATAAAAATACACGGGCGGTTATCATCTTGTCGGCAGGTTTCAGCGAGGAAAACCATGAAGGAAAATTGCTGGAAGACAGGATAGTGGAAACCGTCAATAAGGTAAACGGCTCTTTGATCGGCCCGAATTGTATCGGTGTGCTGACACCGCAGCATCACAGTGTATTTACTTTACCCATACCCAGGCTGAAACCTGACGGATGCGATTTCATATCAGGCTCCGGTGCGACGGCCTGTTTTATCATGGAAGCCGGAATACCCAAAGGGCTAACTTTTGCCAATGTTTTTTCCATGGGTAATTCGGCTCAAATGGGGGTTGAAGACGTTTTAAAATACATGGACGAAAATTTCGATCCCAAAAAAGACCCGAAAATCAAACTGCTTTACATAGAAACCATCGTAAAACCTGACCTGCTTCTCAAACATGCTTCTTCGCTGATCAAAAAAGGCTGCCGCATAGCAGCTATAAAAGCAGGGACGTCCGAGGCGGGCAGGCGGGCAGCTTCATCGCATACAGGCGCCCTGGCAAGTCCGAATGCTGCTGTGGATGCATTGTTCAGAAAAGCAGGAATCGTCAGATGTTACGGACGTGAAGACCTGATCAGTGTGGCTTCCGTTTTTCAACATCCGCAATTGAAAGGGAAGAATATTGCCATTATAACCCATGCAGGGGGACCTGCAGTGATGCTTACCGATGCCCTTTCGGAAGGCGGACTGGAGGTTCCGCCCATCAACGGAAAATTTGCAGATCAATTGAAAGAAGAACTCTTTCCCGGCTCATCCGTGGCGAATCCCATTGATTTTCTGGCGACAGGGACAGCCAAACAACTGGGAAAGATCATTGATTACACCAACAATTATTTTGATCACATTGATGCCATGGTGGTGATATTCGGAACACCCGGCCTTCAGGATATTTATGATGTGTATGAGGTTTTGGATGAAAAAATGAAAACGACGAAGAAACCCATTTTCCCCGTTCTTCCTTCAATACTCACCGCCGAAAAAGAAGTGGAGGCATTCGTCGGGAAAGGCAGGGTCTTTTTTCCGGATGAAGTTACCCTGGGCAAAGCTTTGTCAAAAGTTTATTTTACACCTGAACCGGCAGATACGGGACAGAAACTTCCGGACATTGATAATAAAACGGTACGCAGGATCATTGAGCAGGCGGAAAACGGATATCTTTCACCCGGTGATGTTGGCAGATTGCTGGATGCATCGGGAATAAAGCGTGCAAAAGAGGTTGTCGTACAAAAGGAAGACGAATTACCCGGGGCTGTCAGTCAGGTAAATTACCCCCTGGTTATGAAAGTGGTGGGGCCTGTCCATAAATCGGATGTGGGCGGTGTGACATTAAACCTGAATTCAGCGGAAAAGGTGAAAAATGAATTTCGCAGGATGATGAAAATTGACGGCGCAAAAGGGGTTTTGTTGCAATCCATGATGAAAGGTACGGAACTCTTTGCAGGAGTTAAAAAAGAAGACAGGTTCGGGCATCTCATTTTGTTCGGACTGGGAGGAATATTCATTGAGGTGCTTAAAGATGTCAGAACGTTGCTGTCGCCGGTTTCCATGACTGAAGTTTTGCGTGAGATGAAACTTCTAAAAAGTTACAAAATGCTGGAAGGTGTAAGGGGTATGGAGGGTGTTGATAAAGAAAAGTTTGCAGAGACCATTGTCAGGCTGGGCGCACTTGTCCGTTCAGCGCCCGAAATTGTTGAGTTGGACCTGAATCCATTGCTTGGTTCAGCGAAAGAAGTGATAGCTGTGGACGCCAGGATCAGGATTGAGAAATAGCGAAAAAGGATCGCTGAAAATTTTTAAATTTGAATTCCAAAAACCACAAATTTATGAAAGACACACCCATTAACTACGATATTGTAAATCAAAAACTTAAGGAAAGTAATGTCGAGACGGTAGGGAAAGCTTCAATCAGAATGATCAAAAAGCTGGTTGACGATATTGAGACGGCTACCGGAGAGAGATACATCCGGATGGAAATGGGGATTCCGGGTCTTCCTCCGGTAAAGATCGGTATTGAAGCTGAAAAAAAAGCACTGGATGCAGGTGTTGCGGCCATCTATCCCGACATTTTCGGTATTCCCGAACTGAAGCATGAGATCAAACGGTTTGTAAAATTATTTCTCGATCTGGATGTCCGTGAAGACAGTTGTATTCCCACAGTCGGATCCATGCAGGGAAGTTTTGCCGCCTTTCTCACCCTGAACCGCATGTATCCCGAACGGGAAGGTACCCTTTTTATTGATCCCGGATTTCCCGTGCACAAACAGCAGATCAAAACCATGGGACAGCAATACATGTCGTTTGACGTTTATGAGTACCGTGGAGATAAACTCAGAGACAAACTGGAATCCTATCTTTCCACAGGGAAGGTTTCCACCATCCTGTATTCAAACCCGAACAATCCCTCTTGGATATGCTTTACCGAGAATGAGTTGAAGATCATTGGCGACCTGGCCACCAAGTATGATGTCATCGTAATCGAAGACCTGGCTTATTTTGGAATGGATTTCAGGAAAGATTATTCTGTTCCGGGGCATCCGCCTTATCAGCCAACTGTGGCAAAATATACCGATAATTATGTGCTGTTGATCTCAAGTTCAAAAGTGTTCAGTTATGCAGGACAGCGAATCGGAGTGATGGTAATCTCCGATAAGGTTTACGACACCAAAGCTCCCGGGCTTTTACGCTTTTCGCAGTTTGATACCGTAGGCCCGGCAATGATTTTCGGTACGGTCTATGCATTGAGCTCCGGAACTGCCCATACCCCGCAATATGCTCTGGCGGCCATCTTAAAGGCGGTGAATGACGGGGAGTTTAATTTGCTTGCCAATGTGAAAGAATATGGGGAAAAAGCCAAAATCATGAAAAAGATGTTCACCGATAATGGCTTTAAAATCGTTTATGATAAAGATGAAGACAAGCCCATTGCCGATGGTTTCTATTTTACATTTTCTTACCCGGGAATGGACGCCGAAGAGTTGCTGCATGAATTGCTTTATTACGGGATCAGTGCTATTTCATTGCTGATCACAGGCAGTAAACGTGCCGAAGGAATACGTGCATGTGTCTCACTCGTGCAACGGGAACAATTTTCCGATCTGGAATTCAGGTTGAGAAAATTTCATGAAGATCATCCGTTTTAAAAAGAGTTTTTCTTTTCCTTGATTGCCAATCCGGGCAAAACTTTATATTTACACGCTGTAAACTGATAAGTTTTTAAGGATAATTATCATGTGCTGCCATACAAATAACTCCCGCAGGATTGTTATTTCTCTTTTATTGTATTTATTTTCTTTTATTCCGGCAACAGCCGCCAATAATGACAGTTTATGGAATGTCTGGAATGACGCTTCCCGGCCGGATACGCTCCGCATGAATGCCTTGAAAAACATTACATGGAAAGTGATCTTTGACAACCCGGATTCGGGTTTTATGCTCGCAGGAATGTTATATGACCATGCGCTGAAAAGTAACGACCTGTACATGCAATGCTGGTCATATAAAGCCAAAGGCATTGCAAAAGACATTGAGGGGGATTATGATGAAGCTTTGAAATTGTACTTTGCCGGGTTAAAAATTGCGGAAGAAGCGGACATACTGATCGAACAGGGAAATTTTTACCATAATATCGCACTGGTGTACCGGAATCAGGGCGATTATAAAAAAGCGTTAGATGCCTATAACAAGAGCCTGGAAATCAGGAAGAAAGCTTCTGATACAGCGGGCCTGGCCAATACATACAATAACATCGGTGTTGTTTACCTGATCCAGGGAAATGTACCGCTTGCCCTTGAATATTTCCATAAAAATCTTGATATCAATACGGCGCTGGGAGATGAAGCAAGGACCGCACAAACCATTCAGAACATCGGTTTGATCTATCTGGATCAGGGCGAGTTGGATAATGCTCTTGATTACCTGAAGCGCAGCATGGATTATTACGAGAAAACGGGCAGAAAACGTGTTTTGTCTCATACTTACAATAATATCGGGATCATTTACAAAGAAATGGGTAAGTATGATCTTGCACTTGATTATTATCACAAGGGACTGGCTTTTTCCAGGTCATTGAAAGATAAAAATAACATTGCAAGTATTTATCGTAACATAGGTAATGTGTTTAGTTTGAGAGGGGAAGACGATACGGCCCTGATTTATTTCAAAAAAAGTTTAAAGATTGTAAAGGAGATAGGAGATAAAAACGGACTTGCGGCAGCTTACAACGACCTGGGCTATATATATAATCAGATAGGCAATCCGCAGGAAGCAAAAAAGTGGTGCGGTAAAGCATACCGCCTGGCCAAAGAATCGGATTATCTCGAGGAAATAAAAAACAGTTGCAAATGTCTGATGAAAGCCAACAAGGCCCTGGGTAATATTACTAAAGCTTTTCAGTTCCAGGAGGAATACTACAGGACGCGTGATTCACTGGACAAACGTGAAGATTTTAAAAAAGTTACCCGGCTTTCCCTGCAGTATGAATATGAAAAGGCTCGTTTGGCTGACAGCCTTGCCATGGTTCAGGATAACCTGAAAACGGAGATGACATACCAGAAAAAAATCAGTGAAGCAAGAAACCGTGAATATGTTTTTCTTTCTTTCGGTTTGCTGATCCTTGTTATTGCCGGCGCTCTTTTCTGGCGTCTGAGTTATATCAGAAAAACAAACAGGGAACTGGAGGAAAAAAATACAATCATTGAATATGAGAAACAACGTGCGGAAGAATCAGAGCGTTCGAAAGAACAGTTTTTTTCGAATGTCTCCCATGAGCTGCGAACGCCACTTACACTGATCATAGGCCCGGTTGAAAAGCTGATTCGCGAAATTGATAATGAGAAAGTTCGTCAGGAACTGGATATTATTTACAGAAATGCGCGCCGTCTGCTGACAATGATCAACGAGCTTCTGAACCTCTATAAGCTTGAATCGGGAAAAATTGTCCTGAAGGCATCCAAAGATGATATTGTTGAATTCACCAGTCAGTTTGTCCGGACTTTTCAATCCCTCGCAGATGAAAAAGATATTGGGCTTAAATTTGAATCCCCGTTGAAAGAATTGTGTGTGTATTTCGATAAGGAAAAAATGGAGAATGTGCTGGGAAACCTGCTCAGCAATGCTTTTAAGTTTACCAATGCCGGAGGCAGCATCACAGTCACCGTTGCTTCGGACCAGCATGAAAAACTGAAAGGTTGCGAAGAAAGCGAAGGTGTGGTTAAAATAAGTGTGGCAGATACGGGCATTGGCATTCCCCGGGAAAAGCAACCGCATATTTTCGACCGGTTTTATCAGGTTGATGACGTGTTGAAAAGAAACATCGAGGGTACAGGCATCGGGCTTGCGCTGACCAAGGAACTTGTTGACTTACATCACGGTGTGATTTCAGTGGAAAGCAAAGAAGGAAAAGGATCGGTATTCACGGTGAAATTACCGTTGGGTAAAAAACATCTTAAAACAGGAGAAATACTGGTGTTTTCGGGAGACAGTGAAGATTCGGCAGAAGATGTTACCGGAACTCAAAAAGCCGGAGAAGGAAAAGTGAAGGATGCAGCGCTTGTTCTTATTGTGGAAGACAACAAAGATATGCGGGCATATATCCGGAGTTGCATAGATCCCGACTACAAGGTCATTGAAGCCGGCGACGGCGAAAAAGGACTGAACAAAGCCATCAGTCATGTGCCCGACCTGATCATCAGCGATGTGATGATGCCCCGGATGGATGGTACCGAAATGGCCAGGCGGATAAAGTCCGATGAACGGACCAGCCATATTCCGATTATATTGCTTACGGCACGCAGTTCGATGGAATATAAAATCCAGGGACTGGAAACCGGCGCCGACGACTACCTTGAAAAACCTTTTAATGCGCGTGAGCTGAAAGTGCGTATAAAGAATCTGATCGAACAAAGGAAAAAACTGCGTGAAAAACTATTGAAAAGTGTGGGTATTGATTTTGCCAAAACGGAAACACACAATGCCAAATCCATTGACGAGCAGTTTTTGCAAAAAGCCATTTCGGTGGTCATGAAATACATTTCCGACCCGGAATTCAGCGTGGAATCGTTCGGTCGCGAAATGGCCATGAAGCCGGGTGCAGTTGCACCGCAAGATCAAAGCGCTAACGGGGCAGTCGCCCGGTCAGTTTGTCCGCAGCATCCGCCTGAAAAATGCCGCCGAATACCTTAAACGCGATGATGTGAACATTACCGAAACGGCCTATGAATTTGGGTTTAACAACATGTCCTACTTTACCAAATGCTTTAACAGGGAATTTGGTATGACCCCTTCGGAATTTATGGCTGAACACCGGAAGAATAATTCCTGATTGAGGTTTTGGAATTCCTTTCCTGCTGTCAACGGTCACTTTGCGTTTTTTAATTGGATAAATCCATCCGGGAATTGGAATTATCAAATTAACAATTATAGTAAAATTGTTGAAAAAAACAGACTGAATTTTGTCCGTTTGAAAAAAATTATTTCAAATCATGCTCCTTTTAACTGTACACTGGTTGCTTGAAAATCTTTTCAGGTTGAAGCTTATTTCCCCTTGATTCTATTCTCATCAAACATAATGGTTCGGGAACTTTTCCGGTTGCTTGTCAAGTTTCTAATTCATTCAGTGTGGAAGTAATTTTAAAAGATGTTTTAGGAATGAGCGATGGCATGGTATTCGAAAATCAAAGGTGTAGCGTTAATCTGAACACCGATTTTGTTAAATTTATGTTAATTATCCCGATCGGACTGAAAGATTTAGCCAATTCGTTGTATTTTATAACAAATTACAAAAACTATTGCACGCAGAAAGGATATAAAACGAAATTTCCCATTTTAAAAATACGCTTTTAAATAAAAGAATTTCAAGGAAAAAAACCGGGAATAATTAAAACCGAAACAAAACTCCCACCCAAATCTGCCAAACCAAAATGAAACCGTTAATAACGAGTAAATCAATCCTAAAGATAACAATCATTATTTTGTTTCTTCCGCTTTTTGTTTTTCCGTCAGATAATGACAGTCTTTGGAATGTGTGGAATGACAAACAGCAAGCGGATACAACCCGGCTTAAATCTATCGAAGCCTTAATATGGGGTAAATTCATGAACATTGATAACGACAGTCTTCGTTTACTGGGGCAAAAGATGCTTGATCTGGCAATATTGTCCGGCAACAAACAAGAAGAGGCGGATGCCTGTTTTTTTACAGCAGTTTCGTATGGCAGAGAATTTAACAACAGTCCTGAAACAATTGAGTTTTTAAACAGAAGCCTTCAGCTAAATATTGAATTGGGAAATAAAAAGAAAGTTGCAAAAGATTATAAATTCATTGGTTTGACCATGATACATAATTACAAATACGCCGAAGCGATTAGCTTTTTAAAAAAAAGCCTGAAGGTTAGTGAAGAGACAGGATATGAGAAAGGAATTTCGGATTACTATTTTTATTATGGTTTATTATTAAATCAATTGGGTGATTATAATCAGGCCAAAAAAAGTTTTGAGAAAAGTTTGAGAATTTTGAAAAAGAAAAATGTTAATGAATATAGTAAAGAATGGGCATGGAGAACCGGAAACATTGGGTCCATTCTTGCCAAACAGGGTAGCTATGATAAAGCGCTTGAAATATTTATCCGTAATTTAAAAATTTATAAACAAAAGAATGATATGGCAAACGTTGCATTGGATTATAAACATGTTGGGGAAATCTATGTTCGGAAAGGAGATTATTTGAATTCCGTAAAATATTTTAATAAAAGTCTGAAAATTTGGGAAAGGTTAGGTAGCACACTGTATATTTCCAGCTTACATATTTCTTTTGGTAATGTTTATCTGAATCAGGGTGATTATATTCATGCGATAAGCCAATTTAAACAAAGCATAGCATTATCTGAAGAAATACATGAAAAATCATGGATGGCCGAAGGATATAAAATGATCGGCATGGTTTATAGTGAATTAGGTGAGTTTGCAAAAGGCCTGGAATATTTAAACAAATGTTTAAGTCTCACGAATAAAACAAAGATATTGCCTGCCAAGGCTGATGTCTTAAATAACATTGGAGAATTATATCACAAAATGGGAGAATACGACAATTCCATCGAATATTTTCAAAAAAGCCTGGCCATAAACCGTGAACTCGGAAGAAGAAATGCAATAGCTGAAAACTTTACCAATATCGCCGATTATTATAAAACAAAAGGCGAGTATCAAACGGCGCTGGATTATTATAGCCGGAGCAGGGTGATCAGGGAAGAAATCGGAGTTAAAAAAGGAATGGCGGAAATTTATATAAAAATCAGTGATTTATATCTCATTCAGAACAATATTAGCGAAGGAATCCTGTGGGGAAATAAAGGCTTTGATATGGCTGCTGAAATAGGCGCTTTAAAACTGGAGCAGGAAGCTTCGTATTGCCTCTACAAGGCATATAAGGTGCTGGGTAACGCTACACAGGCATTAAAATATTATGAGCGCTACCTGGCATTGCAGGACACCCTGAAAACTGACGAAGTCAGCAAACAGCTTCAGCAAATGGAATATGAGCGGCAACGGCTGGCTGACAGCCTGACCACGGCAGAAGATAAACTGGTAACCGAATTGACTCACCGGGAAACACTGATGAAAGAAAAACACACACGGAATATTTCTATTTTCGTTGGTCTGGGAATTTTATTAATGGCAGTTGGCCTTTTCAGCCGGGTGTTGCTCATCAGGAAAACGAATAAAAAACTGGAAGAAAAGAACAGGCTCATTGAAAAGGAAAAAGAACGTGCCAAAGAATCGGAAAAAGCCAAGGATCAATTTTTTGATAACGTTTCCCATGAGCTCCGTACCCCCCTTACCCTGATCATGGGGCCTTTGGAGGAGATAATAGAGACCACCATAGATGAAAACCACAAATCCAATCTGCAGATCATCCGGCGTAATACATTGAGGCTTCATGGAATGATCAACGAATTGCTTGACCTTTCCAAACTGGAGTTTGGAAAAGTAAAGATTCGGGCTAAAGAAGAAGATATTGTTGAACTGACCAGACGATTTCTTCAATCTTTCGAATCGCTGGCCAGTCAAAAAAAGATCAATCTAATTTTCAAATCTGATACTGAAACGAATACAATATGGGTTGATCCTGAAAAATTCAGGAAGATACTGGCAAACCTGCTTTCAAATGCCTGTAAATTTACTCAACCAAACGGTTCAGTTTCAATAAGTCTGACAAAGATTATTTCTCATCAAGAGGGGGGACAGAACGGAGTGGAAATAAGGGTTGCCGACACCGGTATCGGAATACCAAAGGATAAAATCTCATTTATTTTCGACCGTTTTTATCAGGTTAATGAACCGGACCAGGCCCACCAGGCAGGAACAGGTATCGGCCTGGCCCTGACAAAAGAACTCGTTGAATTGCATCACGGAACGATCAGGGTGGAGAGTGAGCCGGACATCGGGACCACTTTTATTATTTTTCTGCCTTTTGGCAAAAAGCATCTTACTGAAAAAGAGATTATGGTTGAAGGTTCAACCGGGGCAGAAACGGAAATAATGGAAGTGTTGGGATATCCTGACGAAATACCGGTCTCTCAATTGGGAATTGAAGAAGAACTTAAGAAGAAAAACGAATTACCCATCCTCCTTGTCACGGAGGATAACGCAGACATGCGTGTTTACATTAAATCCCATTTAAAAGATGAATATCAGGTCATAGAGGCAAAAAACGGTGAAGAAGGTCTCCGGTTGGCAATAGAAAAGATTCCTGATCTGATTATCAGTGATGTGATGATGCCGAAGATGAATGGAAACAAAATGACTGAAAAGATAAAAACCGACCCGCGTACAAGCCATATTCCGGTGATCATCCTTACGGCAAAAGCATCTGTGGAAAGCAGGATCGAGGGGTTGGAAACCGGGGCCGATGCCTATGTTACCAAGCCGTTTAATGCCAGGGAATTGAAAGTAAGGGTTAAAAAACTGATTGAACAGCGGACGAAACTCAGAAACTTGTTGTCAAAGAATCTCGATTCCGGGATATCTGTCAGTGAAGAGCGGGAACTGTCTTCTATGGATAGAAAATTCATCAAAAAAGCCATAGCGGTGATAACAGGACATCTGTCCGATGTAAGTTTTGATGCGCAAACTTTTGCTTCGGAAATGGCATTGAGCAGGTCACAGCTTCATCGAAAGATCAAAGCGTTAAGCAATAAAAGCACCAGTGGTTTTATCAGGACTATCAGGTTGAACAGGGCAGCCGTGTTGTTAAAACGCCGCACCGATAATGTAGCACAAATAGCTTACGAAACCGGTTTTTCAAGTTTGTCATGGTTCTCAAGGATGTTCAGGGAGCAGTTTGGTGTTTCGCCGGCTGAATACATGAAATAGAATAAGATCAACCGGGTTTTCTTTTCCGGCCCGTTTTTAAGATTCGGAATAGCGACCAAAACAATATTCGTTTTTCTGCCGGGGATAATCCTCATTTTGAACAGACCTTTTTTAATTAAATC
Organism: Chlorobiota bacterium; assembly: GCA_013151505.1. Classification (GTDB taxonomy): domain Bacteria; phylum Bacteroidota; class Bacteroidia; order Bacteroidales; family F082; genus JAADID01. The sequence continues at coordinate 12,196 of JAADID010000289.1, forward strand.
ATTTTAGGTCGGTTCTTATCTGTATAATGGCACATTACAGCAACAGAATGCTACATATCAGTTAGACAATCCCTTCCCGCCATGTTACTTTTACCCCATGACTTTAATTCATTGATTTCAATGCGAAATTTTTGTTGAATTAAATTTTAGGGGAAGCCGAAAACCATAAAGAGTAGGCGCCAATATCAAAACAATAGTCAAATGAAAACTTTAAAAATTTTATCAATGGTTACCACATTAATCGTGATCATGATTGTAACGGCTAATTGTGATCAGCAACAAGTAAAATCTGATATAAAAAACCTGTGTGAATGCATTGAAAAGTGTGAGGAGAGAAGGATAATTATTGATGATGCATATAAACAATGTATCAACGAAAAAGTAGCAGATTTTGTTGCTTCCGTTAATAGTTGCCCGCGCGGTAAATTTGAAATTTTCAATAACTGTTTTCTACAGAAACTTGGAAATTTTCAGGATGACTTATCAGAGTGTACTTTGGAATGGAGAGAGGCGAAAGCAGAAATTGATGCATGCAAGGAAGAATGCAAACGATAGTATCCTTGGGCTAACCTATCTTAAATTAGATTTTTAACCTATTCTTAATTGATAACTAAAACTACAAAATAATGAAAACAAAAACATTACTTTCGATTATCCTGATTTTTTGCACCTTTAATTTTTTCGGGCAAATCATCAACGTCCCGGCAGGTTTCACAACCATCCAGGCAGGGATAAACGCCGCCGCTGACGGCGACACGGTACTTATTGCAGATGGTACCTATTATGAAAATATTTCTTTCAAAGGCAAAGCAATAACAGTTGCAAGTCAATATCTGGTGGATGGCGATACAACTCATATTTGGAATACTGTCATTGACGGAAGCCTGCCGTCAGAGGAAGACACTGCTTCGGTTGTGCGTTTTATCAATGGTGAGGATACAACCTCAATTCTCTATGGGCTGACTATACAAGGCGGTACCGGGACACTTACTTCTGTTTACGGTGGTATTCAGATGGGAGGGGGCATATTTTGTTTACATTCCGGAGCCAAGATCATAAAAAACAGAATTATCAATAATAGTATTACACACGAATTTATAGCAGCAGGTGCCGGAATCGGAAGTTTTGTGAATTCACAAGAAAAATGGCTTGTTGCAGAAGATAATGTAATTATGAACAATACCTCGCATGCTACCGGTTCCCCGGGTTGGCGTAGCGCCGCCGGAGGGGGTATATATGCCCACTCCAATTCAAGGGTTATCAATAATGTAATCCAATTTAACGAATGTTACTCTACCTATGCTGCTGACGGGGCCGGAGTAGAGTTTGAGTCACCTCAGGCACCGGGTACACAAAAGACAGTATATTTTAATAACAATATTGTTCAGTTCAATATAGCCGACGGGGTTAACCTTGCATTTGGGGGAGGGGTAAGTAATTATTATACCAAAATGTTTATCCGGGAAAACATTATTAGCAACAATACATTGATTAGTGATACTCTTTGTTTTGGTGCCGGAATCAGCATACTCGGCTGGGAAAACCTGGGGGATGAAGTTTTGATTACGAATAATGAGTTTGCTTCCAATAAAATGACAGGTGACGGAAATATGTGGGGAACGGGAATTAGTCTGACTAATATGGACAATAGTGTGGTAATCAGAGATAACTCCTTCTTGTCAAATAGCGGTTCGGAAAGTGAAAATTCTTCCGGTACCGTAAGCATATATTTCTATACTGATACATTTTCCGGAACAGACTCAAAAATAATAATTGACAGAAATATTTTTTCCGCGAATTATGCTGAATTTGGCGGGGCAATACGGGCATTAAATTCATTTAATTTTTCCATTACCAACAATTTTTTTACTGGAAACAATGCCCGTGAAGGGGGAGCCATTTATTTGGACCAGATTTCCCAAAAAAAAGGCAATCAAAATACAGCATCGGAAGATACCAGGCCGGAGTTGGTAAACAATACTTTTGTTTTTAACAATTCGGTCGAAGACGGAGGTGCCATTAAGAATAATTATAGTTCATACCCGGTGATCACCTTCAATAATATTTTTTGGGGAAACGATGCCGGTACTTTTGGGAATGATATAGCAAATACGGGAATGGTGAATATGCTGATTGCATATTCCATTATAGATACCGTGAACATATTCGGGGATTGGTCGGGTGAATGGAATGTTAATGAGGATCCAATGTTTATTGAGGATTCCCTGCATATTGAATTCGGTAGTCCTTGCATAGATAATGGCGCAGAAATGGTGATGTTTGAAGACTCTGCTTACTATATTCCGGAAACGGATATTGACGGCGAGGGCCGTCTTTTGGGTGAAAATGTTGATATTGGCGCTGATGAGTTTCTCACTGTGGGAATTACACCGGTTTTAACTGGAACAAAAGATATTATAGAGATCTATCCGAATCCCTTCAGTTACCAAACGAATATCAGGTTTGACCTTGAAGAACGATCCTATTGCGTTTTGAAGGTTTACAATTCACTTGGTGCAGAGGTGACATCATTACTGAAAACAAATCTGGGTAAAGGAACACATACATTAACCTGGCCTGATAAAGATCTGCCGGATGGTATTTATCATTTTATACTAATAACTCAAAAGAGTACTTATTCAGTTAAAGGTGTGTATTTAAGATAGTTGATTTGTAAAAAACAATTAAATTAGTCTGGAAGCAAATATTATCCAAACATATTTCATTGTATCCCGTTCTGTTATTTTATCCCTTATTAATAAATTGATTATTGATAGGGGATATTTTATGAATACAAATTATGAATCGAAAGCCATGACAAACCGGGTATATGTATCCAAATAATTGGAGAGATAAATGATTGAATCAAACTGTAACTTTTTGATTTTTTCCCCCCAGATTGCAAACAAGGATAAGTTTCGGGAAATGATGAAACGAATCACTTCTTTATCAATTTAATATTCCGACGTTGAGTACCATTGGCTATTTTCAGGATGTAAACCCCCGCCTTAAATTCTTTCACATTAATTTCGTTCAGTTCCTCTTTTAATTCATTTGAGATCAGCAGCCGTCCATTCAGGCTGAATAGTGTAATACGAATGTTGTTTTCCGGTCGGTTTTTAACCCGGATGTAAATTTTGTCGCTGAAAGGGTTCGGGTAAACCGAAAGTTCCGTCAAAGAGCCGTTATCGTTGATAAAAGGGTACACATCAACGGTAATGTAATCTTCCCTGATTTTGGTATCGGAACCGTAATCGTTTGAAGCAGTCAGCGAAACATCAAATGTACCGACCGAATCATATTCCACAAGTGGATTTTGTTCATACGAAGTATCCGGTATTCCGCCTTCGAAAACCCAGAGCCAGCTTGTGGGATCGTTTTGGGAAAGGTCGGTGAATTGCACACTTGTCCCGGCTTCGATCTCTGTTTCGTCGGCTGTAAAATTCGCAATGGGAGCGGGGTTGTATTCGATGTAAGTTATATTGTCGTTTCCCGGCACGCAAACACCGACGGAATTTTTTTCAGCGCAGTAACTGAAATAGGTCGGCATACCGGGCAGTTCCACAGATTCTTCCATGTTTTTCACCAACTGGCTTTCGGTGTTTGCATCACCCATGGTCAGCACAAGCGGTTTGCCTTCCGTATCGTATTTGATCTGGATGGGTGTGCCATAGGCGCTGTAGTGGTCGGTACTGTGGATAGCTCCTGTTTGCGCATCCACATTGACCACGGTTTTTGAATCGTAATTGATAATGCCAAATTCGTTTGTGAATTTGTTGTAAGCAAGCCGCAGCGGCCTTTGTCCTCCGCCGGTATAGGTGCCCACAACCGATGAAGCGGCGCCGTCCACATGAATGATCGAAAAATTGTTGCTGTTCATATTAGTGACTGCCGCATATTCCCCTGTTGAGTCAAAAGCAATTTGCAGCGGGAAGTCACCCACCGGCAGGTCGGCGACAATTTGCTGCTGATCCACATCAATCACCTGCACTTTGTTGTTGAAGCTGGCAGCTACAAGCAGGTATTTGCCCGTCGGATCGAGTTCAACACCGCTTTTCACGCCGAAGGCCGCATAACTGATCCCGATCACGCCGGTGGGAATGGTTTTGAGCACCTCGCTGTTTTCCCCGTCAAGTTTCACAATGGAAACAGAATTGCCTTTCAGATTACCGACATAAACATAGTTATCATCGGGACTCACCTGAAGCATCATGGGGCGCGATCCGGTATAAACGGATTTTACAAATTCATAAGTATCCAGGTTGACGATCTTAATGGTATTCAGGTCGTATCCCCCAAGGATGCCCCACTGTGAATCGTGTGTGATGACTACTTCCCAGCAATTCTCCCCCATGTCCATTATCGTGTCCACCGTATGGGTTTCCAGATCAATGATGGAAATATTTTCAGAAAGTCCATTGACCGAAACCGCTTTGGTTCCGTCCGGTGAAACGGCAATCCGGTAAGGAGTATCGCCTTCGGGAATCTTCCCGGCAAGATTTTTACCTTTGTAATCAATATTCTCCGGGTCGGAGCAATCGTAAAAATAAATGCCCTCATACCTTAACGGATCATAACCCACCAGCTTGAAATCAACCGGTGATACCGCTCCGAAAGACTGGGAAACCCCGGGGTAACCGTCGGTAAAACTTTCGTTATCAAAGTCAAAGATGGCAAAGTTATATTGGCCGTGAACAACATAATGATGGTCGGGAGAAGTGCCGATCCAAAAAGGCCTTAAATATTGTCCGTAAGCAACGAAATCGGAGCTGTCGAACCTGACCAGTACCGACTTGTTGTTGCTCACACCGAGGTAGGCTTTGCTGCCGTCGTAATTGACGCCTACTCCGTAGGTCACGAGTGTATAACCTGTGATCTCGACATTTCCCGTAATGGCGTGAGTAGCATTATCAATCTGAAAGACTTTCAATTTGCTGTTTGTATAATCGTAACTCACGGCAATGGTTTTTGTCCCGTCGCCTGATAATCCCACCACATTGCATTTTGGTATTCCCGTAACCGTATAATCAACTGATCCCGTTGATGTATCCATAAACAATACGGCATTATCGTCGTTTCCGGCAATCAGGTAATTACCATCGGGAGATACTACAAACCTGGAATACTGGAAAGTTGTCCTTCCACCGGTTGCGAGCCATGAAAAAGTTAGCAGCTTAACCGGAAAATCCGAAAAGGTATTCTCAACTTCCATGTTAACAAGATCAATTTTTGCAAGCTGGTGCGTCACATCAAAGGCCACATAAGCATAGTTGCCGTCGGGGCTTGTTTCCACCACCACCGCCTGTCCGTCGCCCGACCAGGCAAAAGTTTCGGCGATGGAATAATCGGAAAGGTCTATTACATATATCACACTGCCGAGACACCCCACAATGGCATAATCGTCAGTTACGGCAATATCGGCAGGATAATTGTCAAGGTCGCCGATAACTGTGGTGGTCATGGTCTCAAAGTCAAAAACCGTCACATTGTCCGTGTAACCGGTAACCGTGAACACTTTTGACCCGTCGGTGGAAAAAACGGACCGCCCCATGTAATCACCCTCGGGTTCTATGCCCACGTTGATATCGGTTGACTGGCTTCGTAAAAAACCGTTGATGTCCATGAAATCGGCCAAGGTTTTGCCATCTTCAACCGATACTATACGAATTTTCTGATCAGCCGTTTGACTATCGGGATAATTGGTTTGTGCGAAAAGGACAGAAGGGAAAAATACTGTCAGAAAAATAAAAAAG
>JAADID010000286.1 GCA_013151505.1 Chlorobiota bacterium
GTGGTTCCTAAACAGAATTTTTTATTAGGCGGAACGCTGAATTTTGGTAATATTTATACCTACCTGATTCTTTTGGGTATCGTCCTGCTAATTTTAATTGTAAACTTTTTTCACTTATCAGGAGTTTTTTAAAGAAGCAGACAATAAGGCCACCGTTTTTTATCCCAATCGTTTTGTAGGCTAAAACCCCGTGAGTAATTTTAATATTTGGCCGTCCGGAGAGCTGTTTTTTCCTTTAAATTCTCTTTCTCTAAACTTCTTTCTTCCAAAGTTTTGAAACGTGTCAAAAACAGCATTAAATTTGCAACAGGGATCAGGAGGTTGGACGCGATGGTTGATAATCATATCTTAAATTATTTCAATGAGCGGGAAAAGGAGTTTCTGCTCCGGCTTGGGAATCTTAAAACGAGTCCGGAAGCTGAGGATATACACCAGTTGCGTGTTGAGGTGAAAAAGATTAGGAGTGTCCTCCAACTGCTCGATCATATTCCGGGCAATACATTTGAACACAAAGCCTTCCGGAAAATGCTCAGGCAACTGTTCAGGCCGGCGGGGAGAGTGCGCGAAGAACAAATAAATCTTAACCTGGCCGAAGGGCTGGAGGGTTTTTCGCTGTCAGGATACCGGGGGTATCTTCAGATGCGAATTGATAAACAATCCGGAAAGCTCATGCGGGCCTTAAACCGGTTCGACGAAAATAGTTTCAGGGAGTTTAACAGCGCTATAAAAACCGAAATCGGACTTTTTGATGAGAAAACGCTTCGGGATTATGCCGGGCGGTTCATGCAAAAACAACTATCCCTGGTCAGGCGGACAGGTAAAGAAATGCAACAGAAAAATCAGATACATGAAACCCGGAAACACCTGAAAGCGCTTCGGTATATTCTGAACATTGCCCTTGAGTGGGATCACAATGAGGAAACGGGCCGCTTTTACATTTTGGTAAAAGATACCGAAACGCTTATTGGCAACTGGCACGACCTGGAAATGCTGAACCGGTCGCTGAAAAAATTCGGTACCAAACCAGACGGGTACAACGATCAGGATGAAATCAACAGAGTAACAGCCAAACTCGAAAATGAGCAATCGGATTTACTTGCACTGATTCAAAAAAACCTGGATTCGATGCCTGAAAAGATCAAAGGTTTTCAGGGTAACTCTGAAATATCAAATACGTATTAATATTAAGCGGCTGAAAGGCCATTGTTGTTCAATAATTTAAATTATGTCATATAAAGAAGCAGACCGGGCGTTAATTATTTTATCCCTCGAGGTTTACGATATGGTAACCCGGTTGTATGAACAAAAAGGGGGAAGAGGAAAAGTCAAATTCAATATTCAGGATTTGTACTTCCTCATCTATACCGATGAGAAATCAGGCGAAATGTGCCTGGATGTTGACATGCAAAATGAAAAATATCTTTTCAGGATGAAACGAAAAGGATGGATGGCAATATATGAATTAAAAAATGTTTTAAAACGGGAACATATTGATATGATGTTCGATAACAGCATGTTGCGTTTTGTATATGATGGCAACAGGGAATTCTGCATGGAGATATGTTCAAACCTGATCAACCTGATCAATTCGCAAACTGTTAAAAAATAATGGAAACGATGGACAAGTTTTACCTAAAAGAAAATAACGGATGGAGCGGTCCGTTTGTGGAAAGTGAATTTGAAGTGAAGATTGCCGGGATGGATGACGTAACCTATTGGAAACCGGAATTTTGCCCGAACCATATTTTGCATCCTGCGCTTTGCTCGCACTTTAAAACAATGGCAAAGGGCGAAGAAAAAACGACGGAAGAGCCCGAAGTTCAGGAAGTCGCTTCCCTGCAGGAACAAACGAAAGAACCGCCGGAAAGTCCTGTGATGAAAAAAACCGCAATGCAGGAGAAACCGGAAACCTTGCCGAAAGAAGAAGTGAAAGAGGCTCCCGCTGAGCCGGCGCTTGATATTCCGTCGGGAGAAAACGGCAAGAAAACGGCTTTAAAGCCGGAACCGGAAATAACAGTTGACGACTCCGTTTCACCAAGCAAACCGGAAAAAAAGGAAGAAGAACCTGCACCGGAAAAAGAAACAAAACCGGAACCTGAGCACAAACTGAAAAAAAAAGATAACCAAACTGCAGAAAAATCCGTAAAAAAGGAAGAATCAACGAAAGAACCGACACAAATGTCTTCCAAATCCGGTCCCGAGCCGACACAGGAAAAGCCGGTTAAGGCAAAGCCTTCCGAAGTGAAACCTAAGGCAGGATTGCCCGAAACGCCTGCGACGCCGCGGACAGGAGGAGATGACCAACAAGGTTACTTGTTGAAACTGGCCGTCATCGTCATTGGTTTTTTGTTGGTGATCATGGCCGGGTTTTATGTTAATTCCCGATTGAGCGTTGTCAAATATCAGGATACGATCATCAGAAATTACATAGAACAAATGGATGACAGGACAAAAGATATCTTCAAAGAGCAACAGGCGCTTCAGAAGAAGATGGATTCTTTGAAATTATTGTTGGGGAGAGAGTTGAAAGCATTAAAAGGAATCGAAACCGGGCTCCCTGCGGGCAGGGATAAACGGGGAAATTAAGTATGATAAAATGCAGTTTTTTAAAAAAATATTAATCCCTTTATACCAGATCACGGTTTATACATTTCCGTTCCTGGTTCTTTTTTTACTTTTCACGGCAATACAACTCCGGTCAATAACGAACCAGAAGGACATGATCATAACCGGACTTTCCAGTTCATCGGAGGCACTGCGCAACATTCAAAGCGACATGGAATTGTTGAAAAAAAACCTGGGTCAGCTTAAAGAAACAGCAGCAGGCATCCGGGTTTCGGAGGATGAAATGTTTGAGACGGACAGTAAAAACGAAACCTTTGCAAAAAACAGGAAAGCCCTTTTGAATCTGACGCCTGAAACGGTAGCGCGTGCCAAAGCCATGATGCGCATAGGAACGGATTACAGCAAAAAAGAGTATTTGATAAACCGGAAGACGAACAGGTATTACGCCGTAGTTATTTCGTATGATGATCTGGCTTATGCCCTCGTTCAGAGGAAACACCTTATATCTCAAGGATTTGCAGAAGCAAAAATACTTGTCCTGAAAGGATTGTACGCCGTTTCGATAGAAGATGCAGAAAGCAGGTCTGACAAAACCCTGATGGCAGCCATCGAACGGTGGTCTTCTTTCCCGGATGTAAATAAGCCGCCGTTCCTGAAAAGATTTTAATGCGGGCAAATCATGTACCCGGCTCCTTTCCGACCCGCTGAACTAACTTTTTTCAGTCCGAAAACACCTCCGTTCCGGATAAAAAATCAATTTATTTTTCCACCTGGCGAACACAGAACTACTGGCCGGGTGAAGATACCGTCGTGCCATGGTTTAGCATTTCCCGGTCTTATATTTTTATTTTTTCTATCTTGCTGCCCGTTTAAAGCAAACTTATGAGAATAGCCATTACCGGGGCAAGCGGTCATGTGGGCGCCAATCTGAGCAGGATGTTGCTGGAAAAAAACATGGACCTTCGTTTGTTGGTGCACCGTCAAAGAAAAGCCATCGAAGGCCTGGATGTGGAGATCGTGCAGGGAGACCTTGAAAAACCGGAAACACTGGAACCTTTCTGCAAAGATGTGGATGTTATTATCCATCTTGCTGCAAAAATTTCCATTGGAAACAATTCATTCGCAAGTTTAAAAGAAGTAAATTTCGACGGAACCGAAAATTTGGTCAATGCAGCCAAAAAAGCGGGGGTAAAGCGATTCATACACTTCAGTACCATTCACGCTTTTGAGCATGCTCCCCTTGATGAAGAAATGGATGAATCAAGACCAATGATAAAAGCTTCCCACATTCCCTATGAAATGACAAAATCCATGGCTGATGAATGGGTGTTGCAACAGCAGTCGGATGATTTTGATGTGATAATTCTCAATCCTACCGCCATCATCGGCCCTTTCGATTTTCAGCCTTCGCTTCAGGGCGCTTTTATTATCAGGCTTTATAAAGGCGCTTTACCCGGCCTTGTTCCGGGGGGTTACGATTGGGTGGATGTGCGCGATGTAGCCGGCGCCGCACGGGCAGCCATTACAAAAGGTAAACCCGGTGAACGTTATTTTCTGTCGGGACATTATGCCTCCGTTGTTGATTTTGCTAATATACTGTCGGAAGTTAGCGGGAAACGAATAAAAAAGACAGTATTGCCATTGTGGCTCGCTTACATGGGTGTGCCTTTTATCCGGCTATGGTCAAAAATGCGCGATCAGGAACCGCTTTACACACAACAATCTCTTTCTATTTTGCAATCGGGGAATAAAAAAATTAGTAACAAAAAAGCCGGGAAAGATCTTGGTTTTAACCCGAGGCCCCTGTCCGATACGTTGAAAGACACACTGGACTGGTTTATGGAAAATAATTACATTTAACAGATGATAACCGAGAAACTTTATTTTGAGCTGCTTTACGGATGGATGGCCCTCGCTGTGATCATTTTTCCGGTTTTGTTAAAGGTCACCGTTCCTTACGGGCGACATACGACCAATACCTGGGGACCGGTTCTGAACAGCAGGCTGGGCTGGATATTGATGGAAATCCCCGTGGTAGTTGTTTTCTCCTGGTTTTTCTTTACAGGCCCGCTTGATAAAACATTGCCGGTGTATATTTTTTACGGCTTGTTCATGCTGCATTATTTCAACCGGATTTTCATTTTTCCTTTCAGGTTGAAAGAAAACGGAAAAAAAATGCCCTGGCTGATCGTGATTATGGCCTGGTTTTTCAACGTAAGCAACGGCTTTTTCAACGGCTACTGGTTCGGTTGGCTTACGCCCGTTTATCCTGATTCGTGGCTGACTGACTGGCGTTTTATCCTCGGGATCATATTGTTTTTTACAGGCATGTACATCAACATGTCTTCTGACAATAAGTTGTTGAGTCTTCGGAAAGGAGGAAAGAAGGGATATTACATTCCTTATGGCGGTATGTTCAGATATGTCTCTTCTCCCAATCTTCTTGGCGAGATCATCGAATGGCTGGGCTGGGCTATGATGAGCTGGTGTCTGCCATCATTTTCGTTTGCCTTGTGGACGCTGGCCAATCTGATTCCCAGAGCCATTGATCATCATCGCTGGTATAACCGGAAATTTGAGGACTATCCGGCGGAACGAAAAGCAGTGATCCCTTTTTTGATTTGAAAAAAAAATTGTTTTTCAGATTAATTTAAAAATATTCTAAAGAACTGTTTTTTATCTCAACGGCTGACATTTATCTTATTTTTGCCCGTTTGTAAAAATCCTGAAAACCAATAAAACCTGCGCTGAAATGTATGAATTCATTACCGGCAAGCTGGTTGAGAAGAACCCTGCTTTTGTCGTAATTGAGAATAACGGGATAGGATATCTGGTCAATATCTCTCTCAACACTTTTATAAAGATCAAGGATGCCGGGCAGGCAAAACTGTATATCCACTTTCATGTGCGGGAAGACGCACAGGTATTTTACGGTTTTGCCGATGAGGCGGAACGGGAATTATTCCGGCATCTGCTTACGGTTTCGGGAGTTGGAGCCAGCACGGCACGGTTGATCCTTTCGTCATTGACAAGCGAGGAAGTTTACGAAGCCATTACACAGGGAAATGTCGGTGTTTTGCAGTCAGTTAAAGGTATTGGCGGGAAAACCGCTCAACGAATTGTAATTGATTTGCGTGATAAATTGACAAAAGCCGGGATCGGGCTTGAAAAAGTTGATCTTTCCCACAATACAATAAGGGATGAAGCGTTATCAGGATTACTGATTTTAGGTTTTAATAAAGCTGTTGCCGAAAAGGCCCTGAACAGAATCATTAAACAGGGATCGGTTGACAGCGTGGAAGACCTGATCAAAGAGGCATTGAAGGTTTTATAAGTAATCAAAAAACAATTGGGGAGTTAAGCACACCGGGAGATAGTGAGGCGGGTTTTGAAATACTTCTACATAAGACGTTTTACGTTTGTTGTTTGTTCTTTTCCTGATAGCTTGTCTGTTGGGAATAAGGCCTGTCTTTGTCATGGCTCAAAATATTTCGCCTCCTGACACCACCTCTTCCGGAACCGATACGACCAACCTGCTGTTTCCTTTTAACGACAACACCGGAAATCCCTATCTTGACCAGCAGAATCAAAGCCCGCTTTTTCTGAATAACCCGTCAAATATAAAACGGGAGATCATCTACAATCCCGAAACCAATTCCTATGAATTTGTCAATAAAATAGGCGATTTTTATTACCGTCCGCCTACGACGCTCGACTTTGATGATTTCCAGAAATATGAGCTGGAAAATGAGGTAAAGAAATACTGGAATGAACGTTCGCAAACAGCCGGTACTTCAGAGGGTTCGCGGCTGATACCCAAGCTGTATGTCGGAGGCGAAGCCTTTGAAACCATCTTTGGCAGCAACACCATTGACATCCGGCCGCAAGGGTCGGCGGAAGTGAGCTTCGGCATTTTGTCAAACATACGGGAAGATCCTGCACTGGATTTACGCCAGCGACGAAATACGAACTTCGATTTTGACATGAACATTCAAATGAACGTCACGGCCAAGATCGGAGACAAGATCGAATTTAAAGCCAATTACAATACCGAATCGTCGTTCAACTTTGAAAATACGTTAAAGCTGAAATATGAAGGCAAGGAAGACGAGATCATTCAACTTATCGAAGCCGGTAATGTCAGCATGCCGTTGAGGTCAACGCTGATAAGGGGAAGCCAGAGCCTGTTCGGGGTAAAAACGATATTGCAGTTCGGAAAAACAAAAGTAACGGCCATTTATTCGCAGCAACAAAGCGAAACGCAGAGCATCACCGTTCAGGGAGGCGCGCAGACAAGCCGGTTCAAGCTCTCGGCGCTTGATTATGAAGAGAACAAACATTTCTTTCTGGCCCATACTTTCCGGGATAATTATCCCAAAGCGCTGGCCACGCTTCCCATTGTCAGTTCCGATGTAACCATTACAAGAGTGGAGGTGTGGGTGACCAACCTCGGCCCGGCTACCGAGCAAAACAGGAACATTGTCGCTTTGGCCGACCTCGGTGAAGGCAAAAGGAAAAATATCCAGAACCGTTATATTTCACCGTTACCCGGCGGAGAATTGCCATCCAATTACTCCAACGACGAATTGATCAGGATGGACACAACCCAGTTGCGCGATATCAATACCGTAACGCAATACATGTCGGGCGACCCGTTAAATATCGGACTCAATCACTATATGGTTGCGGGCGAAGATTATGTCAAACTGGAAAATGCCCGTATGCTGAAAGAAACCGAATATAAGGTTAACACGCGGCTGGGTTTTATCTCGCTGAACACCACCCTCAACCCTGACCAGGTATTGGCTGTGGCTGTTCAATATACAGTCATCGGACACGACAGTGTTTTCCAGATCGGTGAATTTTCCGACCAGAGTGTTACCTCACCCCAAAGCCTGATCCTGAAACTACTGAAAAGCAGTACCCTCGACACGAAAGTCCCTCTCTGGGATCTGATGATGAAAAATGTCTATCCCATTGGCGCTTACCAGGTTCAGCGTGAAGATTTCAGGTTTAATATATTATATTCCGGCAACCAGGAAGGGGTGCCTACCGGATATTTTTCGCAAGGTCCAGCGGAAAAAACAGGTATCCCGCTGATCAATCTTTTTGGCCTCGACAAACTGGATTACCAGATGAATCCCATTCCCGGCGGCGACGGACTTTTTGATTTTATTGACGGGGCAGCGCTCAACGGAGGAACCATTCAGGCATCCAACGGGCGGATTTTCTTTACCTCGCTGGAACCGTTCGGCAGCTATATCCGCGATTCCATTTTTCCCGACAACCCGGAATGGGCTGATTTTTATGCCTACGATTCGCTTTATACCTTAACAAAAACCGGTGCGGAGCAATATCCTGACAAGAACAAGTACATCCTTGAAGGAATGTATAAATCGCAGTCGGGTTCGGATATCAGCCTGAATGCTTTGAATGTTCCGCAAGGATCGGTCACCGTGACGGCAGGGGGTGTGCCTCTGACTGAAAATGTGGATTATACCGTGGATTATACGCTGGGGCGTGTCAAGATCATCAACGAAGGTATCCTGAATTCGGGTGTCCCCATTAACGTTTCCCTGGAAAGCAATTCCCTGTTCAATGTCCAGCAAAAAAGAATGATGGGAATCCATGTTGACCACGAGATCAGCAAAGATTTTCATATCGGAGGTACAATATTGAATCTGCACGAACGGCCTTTGACCCAAAAAGTAAATTACGGTGATGACCCGGTGTCGAACACCATCTGGGGTGTGGACCTGAGCTACCGCACCGAGTCGAGATGGCTGACCAAGTTAATAAACAACCTGCCCGGTATTTCTTCCAACAAAGCATCAACCATCAATATTGACGGAGAGTTTGCCCAGTTTTTCCCGGGAAATGCAAAAGCTGTCGGAAAATCCGGGGTCTCCTATGTTGATGACTTTGAAGGCGCCAAATCCAGTATTGACTTGCGAAATATTGCCACCTGGTTTCTGGCCAGCACACCGCAGTTGCAGCCGGACCTGTTCCCCGAAGCCAACACTACCAACAACCTGGCTTTTGGCTATAACCGCGCCCGCCTCGCCTGGTACATCATTGATCCGCTGTTTTATGACCGGAGAGGGATTGCCGGAGCATCGAATGTTACCAAAGAAAGTATCTCGCTTAATTCCACAAGGCAGGTTCTCCAGACCGAAGTGTTCCCCAACAAAAGTATTCCCAACAGCAGCCCCCTCAACATCGGCGTCTTCAATCTGGCTTTTTTCCCGGAATTGCAGGGACCTTATAACTACGATGTTAAGCCGACACCCTATTCCAGCGGAATTGACGAGGATGGAAACCTGAAAGACCCTGAAACGAGATGGGGCGGGATTATGCGTAAAATTGAGTCAACCGATTTTCAGTCGGCCAACATCGAATATATTGAATTCTGGATGATGGATCCCTTTACCGAGGCTCCTTTTGATAACAGCTCAGGTGAATTATACATCAACCTCGGTGACATATCGGAAGATATTTTACGCGACGGAAGAAGAAGTTATGAAAACGGACTGCCCGAATCGGACGTCGTTACCAATGTGGACACTACCATCTGGGGTAGAGTCCCGAACATTCAGGCGCTGACCCAGTCGTTTAGCAATACGGGAACAGCCCGGGCATACCAGGATGTGGGTTATGACGGTTTGGGCGATAATGATGAAGAATCCTTTTTTAACAAATCGTACCTGAATGTCATCCGGGAGCAGTACGGACAAAATTCCCCTGCCTATCAGAAAGCCATCCAGGACCCTTCAAGCGATAACTATCACTATTACATGGGAAGTGATTATGACCAGGAAGCGATATATTCGGATATTACTACCCGTTATTTAAAATATAATAATGCCGAGGGCAATTCTCCCAGTGACGAAACAAACCCCGAATCCTATCCTACGGCGGCGACAAACCTTCCCAATGTTGAAGATATCAATGAAGACAATACACTGAGCGAGTCGGAACGCTATTTTCAATACCGCGTTAAACTTTCCCCGGAAAAAATGAAGGTCGGGGAAAATTTCATTACCGATATCCGTCATGCTACGGGTGTGCGGTTACCCAACGGCGACATTACCGAAGTGAACTGGTACCAGTTTAAAATTCCGGTGCAAAACCCGAGTAAAATCGTTGGGAACATCAGTAATTTCCAGTCCATCCGGTTTATGCGTGTTTTTCTGAAGGACTGGAACGGGCCGGTTGTGTTGAGGTTTGCCACATTTGAACTGGTAAGAAATGAATGGAGAAGATACGAGAACTCGTTGCTTTCGGAAGGTGAATATATTCCCAACGATAACGGTTCGGAAACAAGTTTTGTGGTCTCCACCGTCAACATAGAAGAAAATGCAAGTCGTGAGCCTGTTCCCTATGTCATCCCTCCGGGTATTCGGCGTGAAGTACAATTCGGAACCACAGACTATATTGTTCAGAACGAGCAATCGCTTGCAATGAATGTGACCAATCTGCAAAACGGCGATGCCCGGGGTGTGTATAAAACTACCGATTTTGATTTCAGACAGTACAAATTCCTGAAGATGTTTGTCCATGCCGAGGCAATGGATGCAAAAAATGATATAAGCGGCTCTGACCCATACAAATATGGAGATATGACGGTTTTTATCAGGATAGGTTCCGACTTTACGAACAATTATTATGAATATGAGATTCCCGTTAAATTTACCCCCTGGGGGACTGCAATAACCGATCCCGAGGCCATCTGGCCGACTGAAAACAACATGGATATTGACCTGGATGCTTTGGTTCAGACAAAACTGAACAGAAACAAAGCCATGCTCGATCCCAATTCGCCCTATACGCTTTATAAGCCTTATGTTGAACAACATGGCAATGCAAAGGTCACGGTTCTGGGAAGCCCCAATATCGGAACCGTGAGCGGAATACTTATCGGGATAAGGAATCCCAAATCTGCTGTCTCGGGAGAGGATTATGCCGAGCCGATAAATGCAATTGTATGGGTTGATGAACTGAGGCTGACCGACATGAATAAAAAACCGGGATGGGCAACCACCGCCCGCTTTGAAACCTTGCTGTCCGATCTGGGAAAACTGGCCCTCGGGGTGTCTTACAGTTCACCGCGTTTCGGCGGGCTGGAGCAAAAAATAACCCAGTTGTCATTGCAGTCCACAACCGACATTATCTTTACGACGGACCTGGATATGGGTAAATTCTTTGGTCCGAAATCCGGCGTCAGGATACCGGTACATTACGATTACAACTCCACCCGCATCACACCGGAGTATAACCCACTGGATCCCGACATTAAACTAAAGGACGCCCTCGATATTTATACCAATAAGCAAAACAGGGATTCAATAAAACGACTGACCGAGGATTTTACGCAAAGGCAGAATTTCAGTGTCCTGAATTTGAGAAAAGAGCGGACAAATACCAAGCGAAAGCCCAGGGTTTATGACATTGAGAATTTTGATGCTTCTTTTGCTTATTCCACAACGAAAAACAGGAATATTGATTTTGTTTATAACGATCTGAAAGACATTAAAGGAGGAATCGGTTACAACTGGAACGGCAGGCCGAAAAATTATAAGCCGTTTTCCAAAGCAAAAGCGTTTAAGTCCAAGCATCTGGCGCTCATCAGGGATTTCAACATCTATTTACTGCCCAAAGTTTTCTCGTTCAGGACGGATATGACCCGGAGACTGAAAAAACAACTTTTAAGGGACAAAAGTATCGGGGATGTCATCATCTTCCCGACCTACGAAAGGGTTTGGAACTGGAACCGCAATTTTGACCTGAAATATGATTTCTCCCGTTCGTTAAAGTTTGAATTCAACGCGGGGATGAATACTTACATTGATGAACCCCAGAAGTACCCTGAAAAGAATACTTCCGAATGGGATGAGTATAAAAAACAAATATGGGCTGAAATCGGCAAGTTCGGAACCAAACAGCGTTATAACCAAAGTTTTAAAATAACTTATAATCTGCCCATGAGGAAGATACCGATACTCGACTGGACGACGATTGCCATGAGTTACGGGGGACTTTATTCATGGTCGGCGGCGCCCTTATCCATCCAGAAAAGAATGGGAAACATCATTGAAAATTCAAACCAGAAACAGCTCAACGGCTCTGCCGATCTGAACAGCTTGTATAATAAAATCCCTTATTTCAAATCCATAAATAAAACCAATACCAGGAGCAGTCGTTCAACATCACGTACGAGAGGCTCGCGTCAGCAAACTCCCGCGGCCAACGATACTACGGCCAAACCCAAAAAACAATATGGTAAAATCATTGGCGAAGGCTTTCTCCGTATTCTGATGTTTATTAAAAAAGCCAATATAACTTACAGCAAGACGTCGGGGACAATGCTTCCGGGCTTTTTGCCCGAGCCTGAATTTCTGGGATTAAACTTCGGGGCGAGCAGTGCCCCGGGATGGGGGTTTGTTTTTGGCAGCCAGGCCGACATCAGAAGCGATGCCTATGCCAACGGCTGGTTAACCACCGATTCGGTCATGAACAATCCGTTTTTGAAAAAATCCAATGAAACTTTTTCTTACAAGGTTAATACTAATATTTTAAATGCCATCAGAATAGACATTAACGGGGAAAGAATGTTCACCGACAATTATCAGTCTTATTACCGCTATGATTTTGACAGTGCGGCTTTTATTGAATACACTCCGCAAGAAATCGGCAGCTTTAGTATTTCGTATCCGATCATAAAAACTTCATTTGAAACAAGTGATTCTGCCAACTCTTCCAGTACATTTCAGGATTTCCTGGCGGGCCGGCTGGAAATCGCCGAACGCCTTGCTCACCAGAATCCCAACTGGTCGGGCGAATACTTTTATGATACCATCACCGGCCAGGAATTTCCGGTTGGCTACGGACCGTCGTCGCAGGAAGTGCTTTACTATTCTTTCCTGGGATCCTACTCGGGGCAGGGAACAGGATCAGTTAATATTTCCAACCCGTTCCCTAAATTTCCGATTCCCAACTGGAAAATTACTTTTAACGGGCTGACGAATATCGAAGCCATCGGAAAAATTTTCAGGACGATCAACATCACATCGGGTTACCGCGCCATGCTCACCCTCACTTCGTGGGAAACCAATGTCAATTATAAACCTGGTGTTCCCGACCAGTTTTTTGCGAACAGCATGAATTATGTTACCCGATACAATGTGGGTGTAGTCTCCCTGATTGAACAATTCAACCCGTTGATCGGGGTGGACCTGACCATGAAAAACAGCCTGACTACGCGGATTGAGTATAAAAAATCACGGAACCTGGCATTGAGTTTTGTCAACAACCAATTGACACAGGTTAATTCTTCGGAGATTGTTTTTGGTTTCGGGTACCGTATCAAAGGCATTAAATTTTCCATCGGCGCCATGGACGGTTCCGGGAAAAGTTCTTCCTACAAAAGCGATTTGAACATCAAACTTGATTTTGGAATCCGGGACACAAAAACGGTGCTTCGGCGGACAGATGATCAAAACAACCAGATTTCAGCCGGTTCAAAACAATATAACCTGAATTTTACAGCCGATTACATGCTGAGTAAAAGTTTACAGATCAGGGCCTATTATAACTGGACCAGCAACAGCCCGTATATTTCCACCCAGTTTCCCAATGCAACGACCAGTGCCGGTATCAGCCTGCGGTTTAACCTGGCACAGTAATTTTCAAATCGAGCGAAATGTTAAACTTTCTTAATCATTTACACAGTTGAAATTTTTCAAATGTGTAATTTGGGTTAAAAAAACGTCAAACCCTGTAAACCATTAAAAAATAATATAAATTTGAGGCGACAAATTAAAGTTTTAAAAACATGAATATTCCGGAGAATTTACACTACACAGAAGAACATGAATGGATTAGGGTTGAAGGTGATGAAGCTTATGTTGGGATAACCGACTTTGCCCAGAAAGAATTGGGCGATATTGTTTTTATCGAAGTTGAAACCGTTGATGAGAATCTTGATAAAGGAGAAGCTTTCGGAACCATCGAGGCCGTTAAAACCGTTTCGGATTTGTTTATGCCCGTAGGGGGGACGGTTCTGGAAATGAATGAAAAATTAGAAGACCAACCTGAACTGATCAATAAAGATCCTTATGGCGACGGATGGATTGTCAGGATTAAAATCGCTGATTCGGCCGAGCTCGACGATCTGATTGACAGTAAAGCGTATGCTTCATTTATCAAAACTTAATCATTCCACATGTTAAAAAAGCTCTGGCCTGCACTGGTTTGGGCATTGATCATCCTTATCCTGACAGGAATTCCCGGTAAATATATTCCGGAAGTAAAGTCTTTTTGGGATTGGTTGTCATACGATAAACTGGTGCATCTTTTTATGTTCGGTACGTTTAGTTTTTTATTGCTACGAGGCGTACGCGAACAATATTTTAATTCCAGGTTTCGTTTATATTATGTGACCGGTTTTATCATTTTAAGTATGGCATACGGTTTGCTTACTGAGGTGTTACAGGCACGCGTTTTTATCGGCAGGGATGGAAATGTGTATGATTTTTTAGCCGATAGCGTGGGAGCAATTTTAGGATGGTGGATTTTTCATTTGAAATACAGGAAAAGAAATTATTCAAGTACGTGATACAAAAACAAGGATTTATTATTAATTTAGCTGAGGATTAAATCCGAAAAAAAGGAAAGTCATGGAAATTAAGAAAACAAAAAAAGCTGATCTTGAAAGCAAAAAGAGCCTTTTCTTTGAGATAGGCCTTGTGATCGCTTTACTGGTGGTTTTTGGCGCTTTTCAATACAAAAGCTATGAAAAGCAAACCATCAACCTGCAACAGCAGGCAGTTGACAATACTCCGGAAGAGATCATTCCGATTACCGAGCAAAAAGTAAAACCGCCGCCGCCACCGCCACCCAAACAGGTTACCCAGATCGAAGTTGTTGACGATAATGTTGATGTTGACGAAGACATTGACATAGATGCCGATGCCGATGAAAACACGATCGTTCAGGAATATATTCCGCCGTCGGATGACGAGGAAGAAGTTGACGAACAGCAGATTTTTACAGTTGTTGAATCCATGCCTGAATTTCCCGGGGGAATGGGAGCGTTGATGAAATATCTTGCCGAAAATATCAAATATCCTTCCCTGGCCAAAGAAAGCGGAATCCAGGGTCGTGTGTTTATCAACTTTGTGGTTGAGCCGGACGGTTCCATTTCAAATGTTAAAGTATTGCGTGGAATTGGCGGAGGATGCGACGAAGAAGCCGTAAGGGTTGTGAAAAGCATGCCCAAATGGAAACCAGGGATGCAGCGCGGAAAACCCGTGAGAGTGTCCTATAACCTGCCTGTGAAATTCACATTGCAGTAAGGAAAAAAGAACTTTGAAAAAGCTGCCCGTTTGGGCGGCTTTTTTTTGTACCGGCGACTTCTGTCACTATTTGGAATTAAAACAGCATATTATCCGGCGACTGAAGTCGCCGGTACGTTGCCTGAACGGCACAATCTTTGCAATTTTCAAGGTAGTAATCAAGTTCCAACCCTTAATTTATGGTCTGATTTTACCATTTGCTTTCTGTTTGATTTAAGATGCGAGGGCATCCCGAATGCCCGAAACATGACGATGCGGAAAGCAAATGAAATAAATCAATTGTTTAACCCGCCTTTTCAGGCCATTAAAACCTGTGATTATGAAACAGAGAAAAAATCCGAAATCGGATCTCGAGAGAAAACGCGTGTTTTTTTTCGAAGCGGGATTTATCATTACCCTGCTGCTTGTCTTCTCGGCGTTTGAATATCAAACCGCCGACACCCATTACAAATTCCTGCCCACAGGGCCGTCGGAGATTATCAGCGAGGAGCTGCCGCCGGTCATTCCCGAAAAACCCAAAATAGAATTGCCGCCCCCCCAGGTGATCAACCTGAAAATTGAAGATAATTCCGGTGATGATTATCCCGATATTGTCATAGATGTGGGGATAGGGATGGATGATCCTGCCCCTTATTTTACTGAAGGAAATGAACCGGAAGATTTTGTGCCCGAAGACACTATCGTTGTTACTTTTCCGGATAAACAACCGGAATTTCCCGGCGGAACGGCTGCCATGTTCCAATATCTGCACGATAACATCAAATACCCTTCCCTGGCAAAAGAAACGAATATTCAGGGTACGGTATTTATCGGTTTTGTGATTGAACGTGACGGTTCCGTTTCCAATGTGAAAGTATTGCGACCGGTCGGAGGCGGATGTGATGAAGAAGCGGTCAGGGTTGTTCAAAGCATGCCCCGCTGGAAGCCCGGTATGCAGCATGGCCGGCCGGTCAGGGTTTCTTTTAACATGCCGGTAAAATTTGTTTTACGGTAATGTAAGAAATAGTATCACGCAACTACGCAGCGACACAAAGTATTCGCTGCGTTCGTTGCGTTGTGGCGTGCAACTCTGTCAACCGGAATTTTACTACTGATCATCCATGAAAATGCCTGTAAACCACTCCCGCTTTGGCTTTGCCGATCACGGCGGCCAGCGGCCAGCTCTTCTTCCGTTGCGGATTTGATTTTTTTCACCGATCTGAATTTCCACAATAGTTTTTGTGCCGTTGAAAACCCGATGCCTTCAATAGCCGTCAACTCCGATTTAATGGTTCCTTTTTCCCTACGCTTCCGGTGATGGGTGATGCCGAAACGGTGGGCTTCGTCACGCAGTTGCTGGATGATCTTCAGGGTTTCCGATTTTTTGTCAATATACAGCGGCATGGGGTCGTTGGGGAAATAGATCTAACTTTTTGGCAATGCCGATGATGGTGATCTTGCCGTACAATCCAAGCTTTTTCAGGCTTTTAACTGCCGCTGACAATTGTCCTTTGCCGCCGTCCACGATGATCAGTTGGGGCAGCTCTTTTTCCTCCTTGAGCAACCGGCTGTAGCGGCGGTAGATGATCTCTTCCATCGAGGCAAAATCATCGGGGCCTTCCACGGTTTTGATATTAAAATGCCTGTAGTCTTTTTTACTGGGCCGGGTATTGACGAAACGCACCATGGCTGCCACAGGATAGTCACCCTGAATGTTGGAATTGTCGAAACATTCGATGCAGACCGGCGGTTCGTTCATGCGAAGGTCCTGCATCATTTTGTTCAGTATTCTTTTTTTATGCCTTTCAGGGTCGGTCAGTGCCCGTTGTTTCATGCGTTCCATCCGGAAATACTGTGCATTGCGTTCGCTCAGATCAAGCAGTTGTTTTTTGTCGCCCCGTTGCGGTA
>JAADID010000165.1:0-10097 GCA_013151505.1 Chlorobiota bacterium
AGCGGATATCCTTCACGAATTTATGCTGGATACACAGATAAAGAACTTTACAACACACAATCCATTTTCAATATTATTTTGAAAGAAAATGCTGAGTACAATATAAAATTTATACTTGGAATCCTAAACTCCAAATTAATGAATTTTTATCATTCAAGTAACTATTTGGACTTATCAAAAAACTTATTTCAGAAAATATTGATTCAGAATTGCAAGAAATTCCCAATACCCGAACAAAACAATAAAGCAAATAAGATCATCCAACTTGTTGATACTATCCTTAATCTAAACGACCTCCTCCACTCCGCCTCCCTCGAAACCGAGCGCCAGCAGCTCCAGCGCGCCATTGACCATGCCGAAAAAAAGATTGACCAATTAGTTTATGAACTTTACGGATTGACGGAGGAAGAGATCAGGATCGTGGAAGGGCGTAATGAATAAAATCCGGTAGTTGTTGTAACATATTAAATATCATTGTATCAGGGCCGGGATTGCAAACCCCGGAAAGCTAAAAATATGCCAGCTTAAAGTATATTTTTTTCCGACCTGGCAGGTGCAAGGCCACCTGCCAGGTCAGGATGCCACACCTGCCGGGTAGTCTCGTTCCCGGGTGGTACATAACAACACCGCAAACAGCTTCGGAGAATCAAAATATTTGTAGAAAATGACAAACAGCCCCAGCTCTTCCGGATTTGTAATCCGGAAGCAAATGTAACGTATTAAATATCATAGGTCGGGATTGCAAATCCCGACCAGCAGCAAGCCAATATAATACGATCATCATCCGGCCTGTTTCCCATCGTTTCGTATTTTTGATTTGTTATTTGTAATTTTAGAAATTTATGCAAACCGTCTCCCTCGCTTCCGATCTTTCCTTCTCCCGCATCATTCACGGCTTGTGGCGGCTTCAGGAATGGAAAATGACGAAAAAAGTGTTGCTGGACTTCATCCGGCAGGCCATGGATATGGGCGTCACCACCTTCGACCATGCCGACATTTACGGAGATTTCAGTTGCGAAAAACTGTTCGGCGATGCGCTGGCACTGGAAAAAGGGTTGCGGCAGAAAATTCAGATTGTCACCAAATGCGGCATCAAGCCGGTGACGAAAAAATATCCCGGCAGGAAGATCAAAGTGTATGATTACAGCAGGGAATACATCATCCGGTCGGTGGAAAAATCCCTCGCCAACTTCAGGACGGATCACATTGACGTGCTGCTGGTCCACCGCCCCTCGCCGATGCTTAACCCGGAGGAGGTGGCAGCGGCCTTTGCCCAACTGAAACAAAGCGGCAAGGTGCTGCATTTCGGCGTGTCCAACTTCACACCCGGGCAGTACGACATGCTGAATGCCTGGCTTGATGACAAGCCGGTGACCAACCAGGTGGAGATCTCGCCCCTTTGCCTGGAGCATTTCGAAAACGGGAACATGGACTTTTTCCTGAAAGAGCGCATCCGTCCCATGGCCTGGTCGCCGCTGGCGGGAGGGCGGATATTCAACCCCAAAACCGAACGGGGGCACCGGGTATCCGGAGTCCTGACCGAAATCGCGGAAGAACTGAACACGGCTTCAGTGGACCAAGTGGCTTATGCATGGCTGCTGAAACATCCTGCCGGCATCATGCCCGTTGCAGGCACCGGTAACATAAGGCGGCTGAAACTCGCCGTTGAAGCGCTGGATCTGGAAATGTCGCTGGAGCAGTGGTTCAGGATATATGTGGCTTCTACGGGAGAGGAGTTGCCGTAAAGATTTTATTTTTGAAAAGAATTGACAGCATTCGTTTTTATCAGTAAAACCAAATTATGCAAACCAAACCATTAACATCAAAAGAGTATTTCAAAGGAATAAAGATCGTTCATTTTGCCCTGGTGGCCGGGCTGGTGTTTTTTGCCCTCATCACCCTGTTTTTACTTCAGGTAGGTAAACTGGATATGGAAGGGCAGGGATTAATAAATGTTTTTATTTTCATCCTTCCGTTGTTCGTCGTTGCCGGAATTATCGCAAGCCAGGTTATGTTTAAGATCAAGTTGAAAGAGGTGAAGAAGAAGATAAATTTATCTGAAAAGTTAATTGATTACCGCTCGGCACTCATCGTCAGATATGCATTGCTCGAAGGACCTTCCTTTTTTGCCATCGTTGTCTATATGTTTACGGGCGAACTGATGTTCCTCGGCATGGCGGTATTGATCATCCTCATTTTTCTGTTTATCAGCCCGTCTGCTGAAAAAGCCGGGAATGACCTGGAACTCGGGCAGAAAGAAAAACAATTGCTGGCTGATCCCAACGCGGTGGTGGGTAACATAAGTTTTGAAAAATAAAGAAAATTATCTTATAATGAAATCGTAAATACAACAGACATAAAAGAATAAAAAGCCGCTGATACCTGCCTGGTTGGCAGACAGGCGCGAATATTTTTATAAAATGAAAATTGTTTCTATCATTCTGATTAACATATTGCTGTTTCCATTTTCCTCGAATGGGCAAACCGCCATAACGGTTTATCCGGATTCGTTGTCAGGCCCTGTCAATATAAATTTTACTCCCGGCGTATTTTTTGTCCCGAAAACCTCGCAGGCGCTGAATGATTTCATGGACAACGGCATCCATCAGAATGCCATCAGAACCAATGCCATTGAATGGATACTGAACACCACCTCAAACCTCGATGAATGCCTTGCAAAACTGAATACCTACGAAACCTATTTCCGGGATTTGTCAGCAAAGTGCGACAAGCTGTTTTTTGTTTTCGAGAAGATGCCGCCCTGGCTCAGCAGCTCCGATGACTGGTCGCCGGCAGGCACGCCGGGGTGGGTCGTCTTAAACACAAAACCGCCTGCCGACTGGAATGAATGGCAGACCGTGGTGGACAGCATGGTCACAAAGATTGTGATTCAGTTTGATATTGCAAATGCCTGGTTTGAGGTATGGAACGAGCCCGACATCGGTTCGTGGACGGGTACCATGGACGAATATTTTGAGCTGTATAAGCGTACTTACAATGGCGTTAAATCTTCGGATGCCGGTAACCGTGTGGGCGGCCCGTCAGTGAATTTCTGGACAAACAACATCTACTGGAAACCCTGGTACGGCTATATCTCCAACGAAAAAGCAGATTCCTCCCTCATCGGGCAATTGCTGGATTCCGTCGCAGTCTGGAATAGGGTTCCCGATTTTATTTCCTGGCACAATTTCAATGTTTCCTGGATGGTGAACGGCTATGCGGGGCAATACATTGCGCAAAAGCTGGAGTCGTTGTCCCTGCCTGACATCCCCCTGATCATCAGCGAATGGAATGCCAATTACACGGTACGGGATACGCCATTGGCCACCTCTTTTATGATTAAAAATCAACTGGCGCTAACCGGGACTTCCATTGCGAACAATATGGTTGCAGCCTGGCAGGATTTCAATTACGATCCGGTGGAATTTCATCACGACTATGGTTTGCTCACCCACGGCGGCATTCACAAACCGGCATACAATGCGATGTTGCTTTCCGAAAAGCTGAAAGGGTCAACATGTAAAATGTCTTCTTCCGAACTCTTCGACGGGATAGCTGCCCTTGATTGGGATACGCTTTATATTCTGATCTCCAACTATTCGCCGCACCCTTTTACCGAAGCCGTCAATCATACGCTGTTTCAGGGGAAGCTGAACATTTACCAGTTAGACAGCGCAGGATATATTGATATTTCGGAAAACTATTACCTCTATCTCGACTCCATCTACCGCGAGCTGATCATTCTTCCGGGAACCGACCCCATTCAGATAGCCATCAACAATTCCATCCCGGTTTACAGGCATTATGATTCACTCACCATTTCTCCGCGGCAGTTTTCCTTTTCCATTGACGGTTACGCAGGTGATTATGAAGGGGAATTGTTCCTTGTGGATTCGACTGCCAACAACATGCAGTACCGGTATGATTCGTTGCGCAGTCAGGGTTATTCACAAGATGCAGCTATTGAGTACGTCTTGACTGATCAGGAGTTGCAAAGTGTGCCGGTTACTTTTGCGGAAGGACAGTACAATATTTCGTTGCAACGCAATGCAGTGTGTCTGTTTAAAATGGTGGTTTCAGGGCTGACCGCTGTTTTTGACCGCAGCTTTCCGGAACATCCGTTTTTCATTTATCCGAATCCTTCGCATAATGAAATAACACTGGAACTTACCTCTCGTGCGGGGACAGATGAACAGGCCGTTATCACGAACATGTCGGGAAAAATAAAGATGACGATTGCTGTAAGTCAACAAGTAAACAAAATCAATATAAATGATCTGCCTCCGGGAGTTTATTTACTGCAATTGAAAAACCATCCCGGTTCTGTCGGAAAATTTGTTAAGAAATGATGTTTACTTTCGTCATTTGAGTTGCAGGATTTATGGTATTACAAATGCGGAAATAAAACATTCAGGTTACAAACATGGATGAGGGAACGGACAGATTTTAAAAACTAAAGGAATAGAAACTATGAAAATTCTTGTCTCACTATTGTTTTCAATCACAATACTGTTTGCCGGTTGCAAAAAGGAATCGGGAACCAATAAAAAAGCCAAATGGATTAAAAATGCATTCAAAGCATTGAACGGTGAAAACTACCCGCGAGTAAAAGCCATATCATGGTGGCATGAGAATTTTGACAATTCACTGCTGCGAATTGATTCATCACCCGAGGGGCTGGTGGCTTACCGGTCGGGGGTCAGCTCTTCTTATTTTTTAAGCAATGCACAATTTCAGTCCGGTAAACTTGCCGCACCCGTTACAGGTATTTATCATGCCGCTTTTCCCGATTTCGGCGGCACGGAAGATATTGTGACTGCACAACGGATTGATGATTTTGTGGATTTGGTTGATAAAGATATTGCCTGGGCTTATTTTTCAAACAACTGGTCCGATTCAATCCGT
Source organism: Chlorobiota bacterium (assembly GCA_013151505.1). GTDB lineage: Bacteria > Bacteroidota > Bacteroidia > Bacteroidales > F082 > JAADID01. The sequence continues at coordinate 4,906 of JAADID010000165.1, forward strand.
TTTCCTTCTGAAGCGGTTTCCGTTATTCATGCCACAGGTAAGATTCCATTTATCAGGATGATGGCAAGATCGGATTTTGAGGAAGGCGGCCCCGATCCGCGGTACTCCATGCAGCGGATCATTGACGGTGATTTCGACGGAGAACTGATCCGCTGGGCAATGGAGGCAGCCCAAACCGGTATTCCGTTGCTAACGGAATTCGGCACGGAGGTCAACGGCAACTGGTTCCCGTGGAACGGACAATACAATGGAGGCGGGACGACCACCGGATACGGCGACCCTGCTCTGCCTGACGGCCCCGAAAGGTTCAGGGATGCTTACCGGCACATCATTGAAATATGCAGGGCCAACGGCGCAACCAACATCACCTGGTTTTTCCATGTGGATGCCTACAGCCAGCCGGACGCCACCTGGAACAATCTGGAAAACTATTATCCGGGTGACGATTACATTGACTGGCTGGGAGTGAGCGTTTACGGCCCGCAGGAGCCCGGTGACGAGTACCGGGAGTTTTCGGAAATACTGGATGATGTTTATCCCGCCTTGTCCGGTTTGTCGAATAAACCCGTTGCCATCCTTGAATTTGCAATTACGGAATTGAATTGATGTCATCAGTTTAACTGAAAAACCAACCGGGTTTTTGCGGGGAGTTTATTATGTGACGAAGTATGCTGCCCTGTGAAATCTTTTACAGTTTCCAAAGCTTTTTGAATAAAGAGCTGCCCGGACAATATCCCCGGAGTGCAGTGCGTTAATTGAAGATGAAAAAGAAAACGATCATCGTCGCAGGATTCATTTTAGTCATGCTTATGGCTTTTAGTTCCTGCGAAAAAGACGAGACAGGTAATAACGAAACGAAAATGAGTCGTCATAATGATGATGGAAGTCACAATAACGGGCAAAATTGTATGGATTGCCATAAGTCGGGAGGTGAGGGCGAAGGCTGGTTTACAGTTGCCGGAAGTGTTTATGACTCGTTGAAAACCAATCCTTCTCCAAACGGCACAATTAAACTTTACACCGGGCCAAACGCAACGGGAACCTTTGTAAAAACCATTGAAGTTGACGGCAGGGGCAATTTTTATACCACCGAAAATATGGATTTTGGAAACGGTTTGTATCCGGTCATCACGGGTTCTTCAGGAAATGTGAAAAATATGACCTCCTCAATTTCAACAGGACAATGCAACAGTTGCCACGGCGTAACGACGGATAAAATCTGGGTGAAATAAAGATCGTAAAAACCTCATTTCGTATCCACATAACCTTTACGTCGCTATCTTTGCCTGATCAAAAAAATATTTAACCCATGAGCAAAGTCAAAAAACTGGTCAAATACATTGTTTTTACTGATAAAAACGATGAGGTAAAACATCAGTATAAAAGCTTTTTACAGGAATTCGACGAACGGGGGAACAGCATCCGGGAAGTGGAATATACCCCCGACGGTCGTGTTGATAATGCAGCGGAATACAAATATGATGACGAAAACCGTCTGATTGAGGAAGTGCATTATTTTGAAGATGAGGTGACTGAAAAGATCAGATATATTCTGGACGAAGAAGGCAAACGAACCGGGGTGGAAACCACTTATGCCGATGACTCGAAATCGGTTAAAAAGGTGATCAGGGAAGGAAACACGATTACGGTGAAGACCTTTGACGAGGACGGCGATCCGGAAGAAGAAGACCGGATAAAATATGATGAAGAGGGCAGGGTGACCGAAGAGGTAAAACTTGACGAAGAAGGTAAAATCGTTAACCGGAATGTTTACGAATACAACAAAAACGGGAAACTATTATATAAAACCGAATATGAAGGCGAAGATGGCGCTTATATAAAAACCACACTCGAATATGATGAACAGGATAACCTGATCAGCGAAATTCAGGTTACCGATAAGGGAAACCTTGTCAGCCGGATGAGTTTCCAATATAATGAACAGGGCGACCGCTCTGCCTGGCAGAACAACCGGCATGTTCACCGGGTGGTTTATGACGAACAGCGCAGGCCCGTGATGGAAGAAACCAAAAACAGGGTGAATAACCTGATTGAAAATTTTACGGAATACAAATACAATGAGCAGGGGCTGGTGGCCGAAGAACGCACTTTCAGCCTGGGTGGTCAATTTGAGATTGATGCAGGTACTTTCGGGGGTAAATCCGATTTTGTGATCACAAGGTATGAGTATGAATTTTTCGAGGAAAAATAAAATCCGGAGAATAAACGGGATTATGAACAAACGGGTTAACCCGTTTGTTTTAATAAAGGGTTTTTAAAAATAAATAATTGAAAAGTCCAAAAAGACATGATCAAAACGGGCATCCTGAAATTTTCCGGTTTTATCATACTGATATATCTATCGGTAAGTTGTCAAAAATCAAAGGATAACGACGATAAAAATGAAACCGGACTTTTTACGAAAACCATCGTTTCGGACGGGATGACAAGGCGATATGCGGTATATATTCCCAAAGATTTGGGAAATGCTTCCTGTCCGTTGATCTTTGAATTACATGGCGGCGGCATCTATATTGAAGACATGACGGGGGAAAGCGGATACAAATCACCCTATAAATTGTGGATGAGAATTGCTGACAGGGAAAAATTCATTGTGGTCTATCCTGAAGGGTTAAACGGTGTGTACGGGAAACCCACCTGGAATGATTGCCGGGCAAATTCCAAAGTCAGCTCAGATGCGGATGACGTATTGTTTATTTCGACTTTGATCGGTAAACTGTCACAGGAATACAAAATTGATCCCTCCCGGATATATGTTTCGGGCACCTCGAACGGCGGACTGATGGCTCTGCGGCTTGCCGTGGAATTGTCGGATAAGATTGCAGCCGTTGCAGCAATTGCCGCTGCCATGCCCGACAGTTCCGAGTGCGGCTCACCCGTGCTTCCGGTTTCTGTCTTGTTTATGAACGGAACCGATGATAACCATTTGCCTTATAACGGCGGAACATTGTCAAATCCGCCAAATCCTGATAACGGAACAGTTTATTCAACGGAAACATCCGTAAAAATATGGACAACCTTTGACCAAACGGATACGGTTCCCCTTGTTTATGATTTTCCGGATCTGGACCCGGATGACGGGGGCATTGTCACCAGGTATATTTATTCCGGCGGCAGGCAGGGAACCGAAGTTGTATTGTATAAGGTTAATGGCGGCGGACATTCTGCCCCAAGTATCAAGGAACAATATTCTGCATTGTTTGAGCAATATTACAATAAACAAAACCATGATATTGAAATGACCACGGAAGTCTGGAACTTTTTTAAGGATAAAAGACGGAATTAAATTTGATCTGATTCAACAACAACACAAGATAAATCGTTCAACCCTGTTTAAAAATAATATGAAAAGAATAACCTGTACACTACTTTTTTCAGTACTTTTTTTCACCTGGACAGCTCACGGACAAACCGGTACAAAAAAATATGTTTTTTACCTGCACGGAAGGATTGTTGAGGTACAGGGAGCGAATGCGGTGAGTGAACAATACGGGAAATATGAATATGAAAACATCGTGGATGCATTCAAGGGGAAAAACATTGTTGTAATCAGCGAGGTGCGGCCGGCGGATACGAAAATAAAGTCCTATGCGGGGAAAGTCGTGCGAGAAATTGACAGTCTGTTGCGGAAAGGTGTTCCGCCGGGGAATGTCACTGTAATCGGGGCTTCAAAGGGAGCCCTCATTGCCATGCAGGTTTCAACGGACCTGAAAAACAAGGAGGTCAATTATGTTTTTATTGCCGGCTCTTTCCGGTCGGTGGAGCAATTTGGTTTTGACCTTTACGGCAACATCCTGGGGATTTACGAAAAGTCGGATCCCATTGCCGGCAACAGTTACAGGCCGTTGATCAAAAGCTCGACGGGCGTAGGTGAGTTCAAAGAAATTGAACTGAATACCGGTCTGGGACACGGCATTGTTTTTAAGCCGCTCGACGCATGGGTTGTCCCGGCAAAAAAATGGATCAGCGGCCGGACTCATTCGTCAGAATAGTATCGCGATTTAAGCCACGAGACCAGCAGTAATCGGCGACTGAAGTCGCCGGTACGTTTATTTTTTGACGAAACAGGTATCTGTTTTTTCCGTTTGTTTCTAAAACAGATATCTGTTTTATCCTTATTTTTCCAAAACAGATACCTGTTTTGGAATATTATTGCTATATTTGCAAAAAAACAAAAGCATGTATCGCGAAGCGCTCGACTTTTTAAAAGACTGGAAAACGCGAAGAAACAGGAAACCGCTGATCATCCGCGGGGCAAGGCAGGTGGGGAAAACTTTCCTCGTGGAGCAGATGGCAAATGAATTTGATCTGTTCATCAAAATCAACTTCGAGGAAAATCCGGAATATAAATCGCTCTTCCTGACAAATGATGTGAAAAGCATTCTTGAAAATATATCACTTGAATTCAGGACAAAAATAGACCCCGGGAAAACACTTCTTTTCCTGGATGAAATACAGGCCTGCCCGGAAGCCATCCCCACTTTAAGATATTTTTACGAAAAAGTACCTCAATTATATCTGATTGCAGCAGGTTCGCTACTCGATCATATTTTGAATAATATGAAATATTCGATGCCTGTTGGGCGGGTCGAGTTTTTATATCTTTATCCGTTAAGCTTCAGAGAGTTTCTTATTGCCGCCGGTGAAGATATGCTTGTGGATTTTCTGACTGCGTTTCGTCCCGGAAAAGAGATTTCAGGGCTTATCCACAACAAGCTGCTGAAATTGTTGCGCAATTATTTTTTCATCGGCGGGATGCCCGAAGCAGTGAAAACATATTTTGAAACATCGGATTTACTGGAGGTTGAAAGAGTCCATGAAAGTATCCTCATTTCGATGGAGCTTGATTTTACGAAATATTCGAGGAACAATCAGCCGGAATTTCTGCGCAAAGTTTTCCGTTATGTTCCCCGTGGCATTGGCAAAAAAGTAAAGTATGCCAACATTGACCGGCTGGTGAAATCAACCTACCTGAAGCAGGCTTTTTTCAAGCTGGAAATGAGCAGGATCATCCACCGGATTCTTGCCACTTCTGCTGCTGATGTTCCTCTGGATGACGGTGTAAAAGAAGATGTCTTCAAACCCTTGTTTTTCGATATTGGGCTTGTTTCACATGTCCTGAAAATCAGGTTAAAAGACCTTGATGATCTGATGCTTTTAAATGAAGGCGC
>JAADID010000165.1:10164-11168 GCA_013151505.1 Chlorobiota bacterium
TATTACTGGATCAGGGAAAAACGCGATGCCAGCGCTGAAATTGATTACTTAATGGAAGTGGAAAACAAAGTGATCCCTGTTGAGGTCAAAGCAGGTAAAACAGGGTCATTAAAATCATTACATGTTTTTATGGCGGAGAAAGAGAAAGATTATGCCATCCGTTTTAACACTGATCTTCCTGTGATGACCGATGTAACAGTATCGGCAAAAATCGGTAATGTCGTCCGGCCGGTGGAATACCGCTTGCTGTCATTACCTCTGTATCTGGTGAATTTTGCAGATGAGATGATATGATTTTGATTCGCAGGAACAATTACCTATTTTTGTATTCCTTACCACGATTTTAACCGGTAAAAAGTTTCGGATATGAAATTCAAGTTCAACAAAGAAAATCTCGATCTGATGAACAGAAACCCAGACAACTGGAAATGGGGGATCTTTTATTTCAACCCGAAAGACCCGCGGATGGTGGTTCCTAAACAGAATTTTTTATTAGGCGGAACGCTGAATTTTGGCAATATTTATACCTACCTGATTCTTTTGGGTATCATCCTACTAATTTTAATTGTAAGCTTTTTTCACTTATCAGGAAAAACGTTTTAGGAAATACAATTCATTATACTACCGGTAGCATTGATAAAGGTATTTTTAAAGAGGTAAACAACGAAGATGCTGTATTTTATTCTGACCGTTTTGTCGGTGAAAACCTGGTGAACGAAAAAGCCGGTTCTGTGATCTCATCACGAAATCCTTCACTATGGACTATGACTTACAATCCGGCGGGATTATTAAACTCACAGAACCCTATTCATATCCTTACCGGTCCTGACGGCAGCACCATGAACAGCACCCGTGAAAAAGCCATCGGATGGAATGTCGTGGATTATGTGGATCAGCTAGGCTGATTGATTTACAAATTCTTCCGTTTAACTTTTCTTATTTGAATCATTATCTTAAATTACTTTCTCACAAGAGTGCACAAGTCATATTTCCCAACGACCGTC
>JAADID010000029.1 GCA_013151505.1 Chlorobiota bacterium
AATCAAATAGGCTTTAGCCATTAATATGTCATGTTGCAATGCGGGCCCTTGTTTCAGGGTCTCTTTACTCCTAATGACAAATCTGGGTTAACTCTTCCTACAAAAATATCTGCGCCTGCAATATCACGCTGTTTTTTCTTCCCGGTCTTTCATCCCCGTTGTATTGATCCCGTGTTGTATCGTATTCCAGGGTAATTTTTGCATGCTGCCCGTTCAGGAAAAGATTGATTCCTGTCCTGATTGCATTGCCGGGATTATCAAAAGCAGTAAAGTTAGCCGTGTTGAATGCCGTATAAAACTGTAAACTGACTTTGTCGCTGAAATGAGGGAACAGATAACCTGCCTGCAACAAGATTGAGTTCCCGGTACCGTAAGTTTGCCCGTAAGTATAATCCGGCCCGTAATCAAATGAATACCAGGCGCCGTATGCTGTCAGCCCGCCGGTTCCCAATGGTGTGTCGTAAAAAACATCCACGGCATAGATGGAAACATTATGACCTGTCAATGTGCCGTCAGTATTGTAAGTTACGGTTCCGTTGGGATGCTGGAAAAATCCGGCGCCGATGTTGAATACTTTCTTTTTACCGAGGTATGTTCCGGCCCTGTATGGCAGTTTATCGGATTCCTTGTCAAATATCTGATATTCAAAATAGCCCTGGTAAGACCATGAAGCTTTGGTCTCAAATTCCTTCCGCCCTGTATAAAGCACCTGCCCGGTCCAGACCTCGACATTTTCCGGGATTTTCGGGACGTCCAGCGAATTGACGATCGGCGAGTTAACAGAAATTCTGTAGGCAAATCCTCCGGCCATACCTTTGGCATAAATACCGAGATGACGGGCATACTGGTCCGAAAGCCCCAGCGTAGCCCAGGCCCGGCGGTAATTATCCAGCGTCATGAAGCCCAGTGTGCTCTGGCTTGTAATTCTGGAGATGCCGTTCCAGTAATGTAAGCCTCCTCCAATGTAAAGATATTTTTGTACAATAGCATATTCCATCCAGAGACCGTGTAAAAACAATTGCGGCCCGTTGGAACCGTTGCCGAGCGGGTCCATGTTTTTCGAACTTAAACTATTGACGCCGAAATGCATCAGGATAAGAAAACGCGGTGAAATTTGTGCATAAGTCAGAAAGCGAGCCCTCCGTAACATGGGATTTACCTTAAAATGGCCGCCGGCATCCTTATAGCCCGTAAGCCAGAATTGACCCCACATCAGAAAACGGATGTATTTGGTTCCGTCTTTCGACAGTTTTAAAGTAAGGGGTTTGTACTTATTGTCCGCCCGGGGGACGACAATATCATCTTTGTCTTGCGGGTAAACACGCGCAAATACAAAGATCAACATTACTAAAATTAAAAGGAACTTTTTCATAATTTTTGGTTTTAAAGTTAGAAGTCCTACTGTTAATTTTTTAACTAATAAAGTTTTTAAAATTTCCCATTAAGAATCAATAAAAATTGCACATCAAAACCAATTAATTACATATCAGGAAATTTGTTGTAACTGCCTGATGCATAGGAATAAAAAACCCGGAATGCCGTAGGGCCGTTCCGGGTTACCAACAAAACAAACTAAAAATTATCTCTTCACAAACTGACGGGTCAGAACAACCTCATTGCCTGATTGGATCTTGATGATGTACAATCCCTGTTGCAAACCGGAAATGTCAAAACGCAATGACTGTTTTCCATTGGTCGCATCCACTTCTTTTTGTAATAATTTCTGACCGGTGAGGTTGACCACAATCACCTGAACGTTGCCGCTCACTTCTGCCTTGAATTCAACATTCAGAATATTTTGTGCCGGGTTGGGATAAACAAGCAACTCACCGTTGTTCCTGTTTTCCCCGATGCCGGTGCAGTTGTCAATGACCACCGGAAATTCTTCCGAGGTTCCCGTACATCCCTGGGCCGACTCTTCGGTAACCGTCACACTTCCCGTGCCCGGATCGCCCCAAAGTACCGTTACGGTTGATGTGCCCTGTCCGTCGGTAATGGTTCCTCCCGTAACATCCCAGGTGTAGGTGCTGCCGTCGTTATCCGAGGTGGTGTAATCCTCCGAACTGTTGTCACAAACCTCATTCTCTCCCGTAATTACAGGTGCAGGAATGGCTCCAACCTCAACATCCATTGAAGACGGATTACCTTCGCCGCAATCATTCACCCCGGCAATGGAAACAGTGGCAGTACCGGAATAATCACTGCTCCATTCAACCGTTGCCGAAAGCCCGGTGCCGGTGATGGTTCCTGCACCATCGGGGGACAATGTCCAGACGTAGCTGTCCGCATCATCAGAACCCGAAGAAGTGTAGTCCGATGTTTCATTATTGCATACCGTATCAGGCCCTGTAGGATCACCCGGCTCCAGTGGCGGGAAAAGAATGATCACCTGAACCTGGTCTGACATCATCTGTGTGCAGCTTCCGTTGGAACCATAAACCGTATAATAACCTTCATCTGTGATCAATCCGAAACTGATCTCACTGCCCGTACCATCCACGGTATTTCCCGTGGGATCTCCGTCCTGATAAAGCTCATAGCTGACGCCTGTCTCGGAACCGTTCAGGGTGATTTCAACGCCGTCGCCACCAAGGCAGTAACTTCCGCCTCCCTCGACGGTAAACTCAGTGGGACTTTGAAAGACCGTCCCTTCGAAATAACCGGACCATGTGCCGTCACCGCATATATTTGTAGCTCTTACACGTATTGTGAAATCACCCGTCCAGTTATCGGCTGCTGTCAATGTGGCAAGCGTGTCTTCCCAGGTCAATGTCCCGGCACCGGCAGGGTCAAGTTCCCAATCGTAATTCTGTGCATATTGTACGGCGTCTGTCGTGTAATAATAGATATTCCCCGTACAAACGGTATCGCTTCCGTCAGGCGTGTTGGCCTGGCCTGGGGTTTCCAAAACCGTGATATAATCAACCTTTGTTTCCGTATCAGTATCCGTACCGTCAGAAACCGTAAGTGAAACATCGTACACACCGGGTGTGTTGTAAACAACCGAAGGATTCTGGTCAGTTGAAGTTGAAGGTGTTCCCCCTTCAAAAGTCCAGGACCAGGATGTCGCCGCTACTGAAAGGTCCGTAAAATTGACCGTGCTGCCACTGCAAGCGGTTGTGTTATCAGCCGTAAAATCGGCAGAAAGCGGAGCTGCTCTTCTGATTATATATCCCTGTGAACCACAGGCAAAACCGGTATTGTCTTGTGTATATTTAATTTTATAAATGTTGGATGAACCGCTTCCGTTATAATCCATAGTCCAGTTGGAACCGCTATCGGTTGTTTTATAAATATTCTCATCGGTACCTCCGAGGTAGGCGCTGTCCGAATTAAACACATGCGCCCCGTATAGGTTTTCGTACCCTGACGCATACGATGACCAGTTATTTCCGCCATCCGTTGTGGAATACATTTTACCGTCTTCACCGCCTACCACTCCAAAATCATCAACAAAAGCAACGCCAAGGAAATAGTAAGTAGATGTACCACTGTAAATTGCCGACCAGGTCAGTCCGCCATCCGTTGATTTGTATATTTTTTCATCAAGTCCAACAGCATAAAGGGTAAGCGAATCGGCATAAGTCACATCTTGTACATCCTGGCTTATTCCGGTGGCTGTGCTCCATGTGTCGCCACCATCGCTGGTTACATAAATGGCACTACCTCCTGCATTCAGTTTGGCAACAGCAATCCCGTTGTTTGAGTCCCAGAATTCCATATCGTTGAAATACCAGTTCCCTGAACCTACAGTCAGGGTAGTCCACGTGGTTCCTCCGTCGGTGGTTTTGGCAAAATAGTTGTTCCATCCGCCGATAAAACCGGTATCGGGCGAAATAAATGCCACCGATTCAATACCATCCAGTGTATTGCCCTCACCCCCGAGTATAGTTGACCAGGTATCTCCTCCATCGGAAGTCTTTATAACCACACCGTTCGCATTATAAGTGTATTTCATACCCACTGCATAACCCACGTTATTCTGACCCGGAGCGAAACTGATATCATACAGGATGTAACTTGTCCCTGTGGTCAACTCCTCCCATAATTGACCGAATATTGACTCCGAACTCAAGATCAAAGTTATCAGGGTTAAAATAATCCACTTGTTTTTCATGATAAATCCTCCTTTTTATTGTTTTCCGTATCTTTTATCAAGGCATCATATATTTTTTTCAATGCTTTGTTTTCGTTCTTTTTTAAGTCGCTGATTTCTTCCAGGCTCTCCATTAAGTCCTGCTCCTCTTCTTTTTGTTTCACTTTTTTTTTGTTCTTCTCCATGACTTGATAATTAGTGAAATGCAAAAGAGCAAAAAGGCATTTACATAAAACCGTTAATAAAAACTACTTTTAGTGTACAGGGAAGTTACAAAACAGGTACAGCAAAACTTATTGAGTTTTGTTTCTGTCACTTACGTGATATTTCGGGGTAGATTGTCCGGAAAAGTTGTGTTAAAAACGGGAAAGGAAAGAAGTCAGGCTTTCGTCTTTCCGGAGATCAAGTTTTTTGCGTAACCGGTACCGGGCCACTTTTATACTGTTAAGCGATTGGTACGTGATGGCTGCAATTTCTTTGGTGGTCATGTTGAGTTTAAAAAAAGCACACAAACGTATTTCGTTATTGGTCAGGTTGGGAAAACGTTCATGAAGTTTTTTGTAAAAATCGGTATGAACCTCCTGGAACCTCAGCTCAAACTCATCCCATGAAACCATTCCCGTATTGGATTTCAACTCATTGATGAGTTCGGAAAGGACTTTCTTGTTTTCTGTTTTTGCATCGAGACGCGCTTTTTTCAGCTTTTCAATAATGGACAGGATAAATTCATTTTTTTTCATCAGATACAGCACATAAGTTGCCAGCTCTTTGTTGGTATGATCAAGTTTTTCTTCCAGTCTGACCAGGTCGGTTTCCATTTTCTTTTTCCTGTTTTTTTCAAGCTTTAGCAACAATACAGCAATAGTCAGTGTCAACAAAAGCGCAATGGAAACGGCAAGGGTGAGCCAGATTTTAATTTGCTGACGCTGGGTCTGCAGGCGGGCATTGTATTCGGCTTCTTTCATTTTCCGGTCAAACTGAAACTGCATCTCCGTTTGAGTCAGTTGCCGGATGTTATTTTCATTGAAAACGCTGTCAGAGTATCTTTTAAAAAGTTCATAGTAATTAAGAGCCTTTTCAAAGTTTTTTTGTTTTTTATACAATTGACTCAAATTTTCGGCCGCCATGGAAATGATCTCAATCTGATTATTTTTTCTGGCCATCTCAAGTCCTTTCTGCAAATAGTAAAAAGCTTTTGTATCCCGGTTCAACTTCTGGTAAACGGCTCCCATATTGACATACGTTTCAGATAAAAACATGGATTTTGACATTGCGGGCAATGTGGTATCCGATTGCTGGATTTCCAGTGATTTCAACAAAGCCTGCAAAGCATCATCATATTTCCCGACCTGTTGCTTCAGTTGGGCAAGCTTGAACAAAGCGTGAGCTTCTCCGAAATTAAGGCCGATACTTTTAAAAAGATCATACCCTTTCCGGTAATATTGTTCAGCAATGTCGGTATTGCCAAGGTTCAGATAGATTGAACCGATATTTGTGGTCGCACCGGCAATGTTTATCGTATCATTCTGTTCTTCAAATAATTTCAACGCTTTCGTATAGTACTTGAGTGCATTTTCGTACTCAGCGAGGTTAATGTAAACTACCCCCACGTTATTGTATAATCGTGACAAGTAGCTTGAATCTTTCACTTCTCCCGACAATTTCAATCCCTTCAGGTAATAATTCATGGCATCAGGGTAGTTTCCTCTTTCCAGAAACCGGTTTCCGAGATTCAGGTAAGTCGCAATCAATTCATTGAACTGCCCTGACTTTTCCAAAAGCGGAATGGCATGAGCATACTCCTTTTCCGCTATTGACAAACTATCCTCAATAAATGCTATTTCGCCAAGCCGGGCATGAGCAAGGCCCGCGAGTTTTTCATTTTGGCTGCTAACGGCCAACTGAAGAGCCAGTCGTGCATTTTTTTCTGCTTCTGCCAGATCAGTCGTTTTGTATTCGTTGCTCAAATCAAGGTACAACCGGGCTTTTGCCGCCAGATCATTCTCGTTTTCGATCAGGACTTTCAGGCTGTCAGCCTTTTCCTGCGCGGGTAACTGTAATGTTAAAGCGATAAAGAAAAACAAAAAATACCTGTATGTGAGTTTTTTTAAAACCATCATAAATTAATTCCTGCCAAAAGATATCCGATTTTATTACAAAAGGGATCAAAAAACGCTAAATTACTTAAACATCGACACAAAAGCAATATTAACTTTTACTTAACATTACGTATCTGGCAATTTCTTTTTTCCGGTAACAGGCAGCTTTTCCAAAATTCAGGACTTTAAAAAAGCTGATATTATTTGTTCATCTTGCTTGTTTCCAACCTTTGATAAACCCATGAGAATCGAATATGTGAAAATATTGTTTTTCAACAACACAATAATTAATGACTACTTTTGAAACCGGAACTTAATGCGTTTATCTTATGCTCATCCAAAAAGAAATGAAACTGGCCGATGTGATCCATCATGATCATTTTTTAATACCCGTCATCAACCGCTTCGGTATTCATCTGGGATTTGGCGACAAAACCATTGATGAACTATGCAGGGAAAATGATATTAATACCATATTTTTTCTAACAATATTGAATGCCTATCATGATCATGAATATTTCCCGAAAAAACACCTGCAAAGTTTTCCCGCCAGCTTGCTGGTCAACTACCTTTTGAAGTCACACCAGTATTACCTGGATGAAAAAGTCCCGGAGATTGAAAAGCTGATCGTCAGTCTGCCGGATGAAACTGACATGGATAACGGGACTTTAACACTTCTTGAAAACTTTTTTTCGGAATATAAGCAGGAACTGATCAATCACATCAGACGGGAAGAAGACCTTGTTTATCCTTATATCGTTGAGATGGAGAAAGCGGTTTCCAGCGGTGTAATTCCTGACAGCGTTTTTAAACAAATGGCTGACTATTCGATCACCGATTACGAAGCCGAGCATGAAAATGTTGAAGAAAAACTGTTTGATTTGAAAAACATCATAATCAAATACCTCCCCGAGACAAAAGATGACAGACCGTTTTTTAAAATACTGAAAGAGTTGTTTGCCCTCGAAAACGACCTGAACGACCATTCGAGGATTGAAGACCTGATACTGGTTCCCAAAGTGGAAGCGATGGAACGGAAACTAAAATCAATGAAAAGATAAAATGGGATACCGGCAGAAAATAGTACTTGTAGAGCCTGCTTACCTTATTCGGGCAGGATTACGGAAAATTATCTCGGAACTGCCCGGCATGTCGGTTGTGGAAACTTTTGAAGGAAATGAAATACGACTAATTGATAAGATCCTCTCCAAAACACCGGATGTTGTTATCATCAATCCCGATGTTTTTAAAAAAAACGAACTCATCTCATTTATCAACAAGCTAAATAATGAAAACCTGGTACTTGTGGGACTAACCGGCCGGCATACATCCTTCGGATGCAAAAGTCACTTTCGCTATTGTCTCGACTCAGGAGAAAGCAAATATGATCTGCTTGAAGTACTGAAAAAGATCAACAGATCATTACAAACCAAAAACATTGAAAGCGAAAACACGTCGCTCACCCAGCGTGAAAAGATCATCTTAAACAGGGTGGTCAGGGGCCAAACCACACAGGAAATCGCCGACAGTCTGTTCCTTTCGGTGCATACCGTGAACACACATCGCAAAAACATCTCCAATAAACTCGGGATCAAAACATTATCAGGATTAACCGTTTACGCACTGATGAACAAGATCGTGGGGATGGATGAAGTTGAGTGAAAGAAGAGTTTGATGGTTCGGTGATGCTATTGCTTAATGGTTCAATGATTCGGTGGTTGAGTCCGGCCCGTTCCCAACGCCCGGGCTTTATTCATCTGTCAGGTTGAGCATATCCCCTATTCCCCGTTTCCACCGAAAATTTTTTCTCCTCAATTCAAGATTTCCATGTATTTTTGCCGGAGAATTATTCAACCCGGATAAGAATATCATCAATGGAACCGATTGGAATATTTTACGGATCAACTTATGGGATGACAGCCAAAGCTGCGGAGAAAATCAAAAAAGCTTTCCGGCAGGCAAAAGTTGATGTTTACGATCTGAAAACCGTTTCGACGGAGGATATGAAAAAATACAAAAACCTGATCTTCGGTACTTCAGCCTGGGGCATTGGTGAAATGCAGGATGACTGGGAAAATTTTATTGACAACCTGAATGATCTTGATTTTTCCAACCGCAAAGTGGCGCTGTTTGGTTTGGGCGATCAGAAAGAATATCCCGAAAGTTTTGTTGACGGCCTGGGCACCTTGTATTGCCGTCTGCCTGATAAGTCGTGTGTTGTTGGTGAAACCCCGACAGACGGCTACGATTTTTACTTTTCACTCGCTGTTAAAAACGATAAGTTTGTCGGCCTTGTTCTGGATGAACACAACCAGAAAAGCCTTACCGGCGAACGGATTAGCAAATGGGTGGCAAAACTTAAAAAAGAATTCGTCTAAATTACGCCTCCTGAAGTTTTTCTGCTAATTATTTAACAAAAAGAATTAATTTTGCTTCCTGGATGAGGAGGAGCATGGAATATAACCGTTATCAAAGGGTCATTTACACTTTTATGGCCTTCGCTTTTTTCTGGCTTGTCATGGGTGATCTTATCACTTTGCACCAGAAGCTTATTTACGGTTTTGACCCGTTTGGGCAACATCAGCCTTTTACAAAACCAAACCATTCGGGAAACAAAAGCGGGAAAAACGAAAAAGCCGTAAAGGCAAAAGACAATTCCCATTTCTGCGCGTTTACCGGTATAACAAATCATGTTAAAATTCAGCCGGTTTTCGTTGATTTTATTTTCGGCGAGACATTAATTGTTTACAACCTTGTTTCCACTTTTTCCAGTATAAGCCTGCGGGCGCCTCCTTCCACGATCTAAACCATTTTATTGCTTTAACCCGGTTTACTGACCAGATTTCTGCCATTTCTTCCTTTTTCCCAAAAAAACTAATGGGGTAAAGACAGTATGATATTTACTTTTCCGAAAAATTTGAAAAAGTTCATTTTTACAATTAAAACCATTTATCATGAAAAAAAATATTTATTTAATCATCATTTTATTATTCACGGAAACTGTTGCTTTCGGACAATCAACTCCCACACGTGATTCGTTAAGTATGGGGGGTGGATATGCAAACGATATTTTCTACAGCCTGGAAAACGGGGAAGTCTCCGCTGTTCCGCGCAATACATGGGATATCGCCTTTTATACGGCACGATTCAGTTCGGGCATTCTTTTGAACGAAGGGGCGGGAGATATGCTTTTTACCTACCCCAAAGGGGACACAGCCGACTGGGCAAGTATTGATACGGCAGGACTGTCAACATGGGGCCCCATGTATAATTCCCCGACTTTATGGGAAGATGGAGCTTTCGGCGCACACGCTTTGGGTCATCCCGATTATGGCTGGGGTATTTATAACCCTGTGAACCATAATTTATATGGCGATTCGCTTTTTATTATTCAAATACCCGGGAAAGGCTATAAAAAGCTCTGGATTATCAAAAAGAAATCTGTTGATAACATTTATGTCTTCCGGTATGCCGACCTCGACGGTTCCAACGAACAATATGTTGAACTGGATGTGAACCCTTACACCGACAAAAGGTTTATCTATTATTCAATCACCAATAATGAAGTCGTTGACAGGGAACCGCTCGCTGCCGACTGGGATATTCTGTTTACCAAGTATATTGATTCTGTTCCCAATAACGAGGGTAGTTTTTCTCCTTATCTGGTAACAGGCGCCACACTCAATGTAGATATCAAAGCCAATAATTTTTATCCGGTTACGGAAGATTTTAACGACTGGCTTTCCAAACCGATGGATTCGGCAAAAAACACCATAGGATATGATTGGAAGGAATTTGACATGAATTCATTTTCCTGGACAGTGAAAGACTCCAATTACTATTTTAT
>JAADID010000207.1 GCA_013151505.1 Chlorobiota bacterium
CTTCAAAGGTAATACCAAAAACAGGTTTTGTCAATAGCGGAAAACCATGATTTTTTTTGCTGTATTCTGTTGCCGTATCCCCCATCTCGTTCTCGTCTCGCACCGCAAGGGCGGGACAGGTGCGACGAGGATGTAATTTAAATATTGCATTTGTAATGCATTTATATTTTTGTCCACTTTTTTGTTACAACTCCATTTCGTATTTCCGACAAAAAAATTCCAAAATGCAACAACTTTCCGGTGACGGGTTCGACCAATTTCATATTATCCGGGAAAATATGTGTAATAATAAATAAAAGGGCGGATGTCAAGGGTTGGGGTGGGAGTTGCCTTCCCGTACCGGCGGATTTATCCGCCGCGCCCCGCACGGCGACTGAAGTCGCCGGTACGATACCTTCGTTTCTCCTTCCGCCAAAGAATAAATTCTATGGCTGCGCTTCACTCTATCCCTTCGGGATGTTTGGCCGTGTTGGCCGTAACCCGTACCTCGCACCCCGCAACCCGCCCCCGTCCCCCGGACGAAAATTTCCCGTACTTTTGCCCAAATTCAAAAAGCTTATGGAGAAAGACGGTTCCAAACTGACCAAACTTTCAGCCCTTGGCGAGTTCGGCCTTATTGATCACCTGACCAAAGACCTGACGTTAAAAAACAAATCAACCGTAAAAGGTGTGGGTGACGACGCAGCTGTGATTGAACCTGATCCCGGTAAACAACTGCTGATAACGAAAGACCTGCTGGTTGAAGGAGTTCATTTCGATATTACCTACATGCCCCTGAAACACCTGGGATATAAAGCCGCCGTAGTCAACTTTTCCGATATCGCCGCCATGAACGGTGCTCCGAAGCAGATCGTGGTGGGCATTTCCGTTTCAAGTAAATATTCGGTCGAAGCGCTTGACGAGGTATATGCCGGCATAAAAAAAGCCTGCGAACTCTATCATGTTGATTTTGTCGGGGGCGATACCACTTCCAGCGTTGTCGGACTTTTTATTTCGATAACAGTGATCGGAGAGGTTGAAAAAGAAAAAATTACATATCGCAACGGCGCTTCTCCCCAGGATCTGATTTGTGTCAGCGGCGATCTGGGAGCTGCCTATATGGGGCTGCTCATTCTGGAAAAAGAGAAAAAAGTTTTCCGTGCCAATCCGGATATGCAGCCGGAACTTTCCGGCACGGATTACCTGCTGGAAAGGCAACTCAAACCCGAACCCAGGATGGATGTTGTCAGGGCACTGGACGAAAAAAAGATCGTACCTACCTCGATGATAGATGTTTCCGACGGGCTGGCTTCCGAACTGATGCATCTCTGCAAATCCTCTGGTACCGGATGCCGGGTGGACGAAGACAAGATTCCCATCGACCAGGCCACATTCGACAAAGCCAAAGAGTTTGGTATTGTCCCGACAGTGGCTGCACTGAACGGTGGCGAGGATTACGAATTGTTGTTTACCATCCGGCAAGCAGATTTTGAAAAGGTCAGGGAAATTTCCGATGTTTCCATCATCGGGTACATGACCGAACCCAATGAGGGAATGAACCTTGTAACCCATGATAACCAACTGATTGAGTTAAAGGCACAGGGCTGGGATGCACTGAAAAAGCGAGAACTTGATGTCTAATAAATAAGCAAATAAATTCCAACAATTCCCCTCACAGGAGGGGAGGAAGGGGGACATAAAAAAGATATTTATTCGCTTATTTTTTCAAATTGAAATTTGGATTTTTCACAAAATAAATGACCGAAAAATAACTGAAATTAAAATGGAGTGGGGAGAAATCATTGCCTTAATTGTTGCCGGACTGCTGGTTGGTTTTATCAATACACTGGCGGGCGGAGGAAGTATTGTTTCGCTTTCGTTGCTGATGTTGCTGGGGCTGCCCGCACCCGTTGCCAATGGTACCAACCGAATCGCCATTGCGTTGCAAACGCTGGCGGGAACAGCCAGCTTTAAAAAGCAAAAAGTGCTGCCGGTCAAAAAAGCCCTGCTGTTGGCCATTCCCACAACACTCGGATCCCTTATCGGAGCATGGATTGCCGTAGATATCAATGAAGAAATTCTGGAGAAAGCCATTGGGGTGATCATGCTGGTGATGCTGTTTTTTATCCTTTCCAATCCGCAGAAACTGATTTACGGAAGGGCTGATATTATGGAAAAACCGTTAAACTGGAAAATTTACATCATTTTCTTTTTTATCGGACTTTATGCCGGCTTCATCCACATGGGTGTGGGTTATTTCTTTCTGGCAGGAATCGTATTTGGCGCCGGCTTCGACCTCGTAAAAGCCAATGCCGTCAAAGTTTTTATTATACTTATTTACACCCCATTCACTATCCTTGTGTTTATATTTAACGACCAGATAAACTGGAAATACGGACTGATCCTTGCGATCGGCTCCGTTACCGGCGCCTTGATCTCGTCACGGATGGCTGTTAAAAAAGGGGTGATTTTTGTAAAATGGGTGATCGTGGTGGTCATCCTGTTCACGGCCGGGTATATGTTCGGGTTGTATGATGTAAAAGAATTTTTGTCGGTTTTTGTAAAAAAATGACTTCCTGTTAAATAATGAAATCATTTTTTGAATTTTTCATGTGTGTTTAAACAATTAAATTTTTAATCATGATCAGAAACTTACTGCTTTTTTTATCATTTTTGGTTTTTTTCTCTTTTGGCCAGAATATCCGGGCACAAGAACAGAAACCATCCTATGTGCTGGTTATCCACGGAGGTGCCGGCGTCATTACCAAAAAGAACATGACGCCGGAGAAGGAAAAACAGTACACTGCCAAATTGAAAGAGGCACTGCAAGCCGGTGAAAAAGTATTGAAAAACGGTGGGTCAAGCCTGGATGCGGTGACAGCATCCATATTGGTCATGGAAAATTCCCCGTTGTTCAATGCCGGGAAAGGTGCTGTTTTTACAGCCGAAGGGACGAATGAAATGGATGCTTCCATTATGGACGGACGTGACCTGAATGCCGGGGCGGTGGCCAGTGTCAGACACATCAAAAACCCGATACTCGGGGCACGGGCAGTAATGGAACATACGCCACATGTGCTGATCATCGGTGAAGGCGCCGAAGAGGTGGCGGCCAAGAACGGAGTTGAACTGGTTGATACTTCCTACTTCTTCACTCAAAAACGCTGGGATTATTTTCAGAAAGTCAAAAAAGAAAAAGAAGAAGTCGAAAAGCACGGAACGGTTGGTGCCGTAGCGCTTGACATGCACGGTAACCTGGCAGCGGGCACGTCCACAGGCGGGATGACTTACAAAATGAAAGGCCGTGTGGGCGACTCACCCATCATCGGGGCAGGTACTTACGCCGACAACAACACCTGCGCGGTTTCGGCCACCGGACACGGAGAATACTTCATGCGTTATGTGGTGACTTATGACATCACGGCTCTGATGAAATACAAAGGTTATTCGCTACAAAAAGCTGCCAACGAAGTGATCATGCACAAACTGAAAGATGTGGGTGGTGACGGCGGCATCATCGCTGTGGACAAAAACGGAAACATCTCCATGACTTTCAATACGCCCGGGATGTTCAGGGGATATGTGACTTCGGAGGAGAAGAGTGAAGTGCGGATTTATAAGGATTAAGGCCGGAAAGCGGGTTATTTTGTTTTTTCAAAAAGGTTTTAAAAGGTGAGGCAGGGTATCAGGTGAAAATGAAATTCAGTTACATTTTTATCATTTTAATACTTACGGGTGAGGTCGTGCATGGTCAGCGAACGGAACAGGCGATAGATTTCAACCAGAAGACAAACCGTATTGTGTTTGAAATGGAAAATGACGTGCTGTTCAAAAGCGACCATTATTATACCGCTGGTGTCGCTTTGTCTTACCTGAATAAAAAAATGAAACATTCTCCTGCACAGCTTATTTTGCGGGGGAAAAAGAAAAATCCGAACCTAATCCGGTTTAGCGGGTTTGGTTTTGAACAACGGATGTACACACCGTATTCAATCATCAGGCCTGACTCAATACCAGGTGACCGGCCTTATGCAGCTTATATTCTGGCTACAAATTTCTCGGTATTGATCAACATGGAGAAGCATTTGAAAATCTCAAATGAACTTGGACTTGGGGTTATGGGTCCGGCAGCAGGAGGCGAGTGGGTACAGTCTTTTGTTCATAAAGTCATCGGGTCACCATTGCCAATTGGCTGGGAGAACCAGTTGAAAAATGCTTTTCTGATAGATTATCAGTTTCGGATAGAAAAAGGGTTTTTCAGCGGATGGGTTGCCGACCATATCATCCTGTTTGGCAAAGCAAGGGTAGGATCACTGACCGACAGGATAGGTGTCGGACTGATGCTCAGGGTGGGGAATGTGAACAACACACTGAAAGAGTATTTCCGACCGGAAAAGTATAAAAAGCGCTTTGTCTGGCAATGGGTCTTTGAAGCCAACCTGCAGGGGGTCTTTTATGACGCCACTTTGCAGGGAGGATTATTTAACGGTGGTGAGGCCATCGAACTGACACAGCAGGATCTGATCTCACGGCAATATCAGGTGCGAACGGGAATAAATATCTACTACCGCTGCTTTTATTTCCGGTATATGATCAAATTTAACTCGCAGGATTTCATCAACGGAATTATCCACCGGTATGGCGGAATCAACCTCGGCTTTTCTTTTTAAACACTTTTATCTTCCGTGTCAATGCTCTCTCCCGACAACATCATGTCGCTGTATGAATTTGAAATCAGGTCCTTTCCTGATATGCCGAATAATTGAAGATAATGATCACATTGTTTCAGTAATTGATCTCTTCCGATGGTGCCGTCTTTATCAATGGCTTCAATTTCAACAAATGTTCCCAGTCCTTCCACCGTATCGAGGTGAAATTTCACATTACCTATATAATAAATCTCTCTTGTCTTGTCAACTACTGTCAGGACACCAAGCGCAGCAGTGAGCAACCCTTTTAATGAAGAACCGGGCTTGGAATTGTAAAGAATTACATTTGATTGTTTGGGCCCTTTTTTATTTTCTCTTTGATAATGGATCAAACTGTTTTCAATGTTTCCCTCTCTTAATTTCAACCGTCCGTTCTTTACCCGGAAATAGGTATCAATCTGATGGTCTGTTCCTTTGAAATCGGCATTTTCTGCCTTTAATTTTCCCCTTATTCCGGTATGATCTTTTGATCTTGCCTTGATTTCAATATTCAGTATTCCCATAGCATTATTCATTGATAAGGGGAGAAATATATAAAAATCCCCGGATAAATCCTCAGGGAGGAAGTTTAACAAATTAACATGAGTTCGATATAAGCAAAAGTTTAAATCAGAGAAAGTTGGCATCCTTCAATGGTTCTCAGTCATCTACATTGCCAGAAGTGATTACAAATTCTATGATCTCACCTTGTCAATTATCACTATATGTAGCTTAAAGCCAAAAAAATATCCCATGGTTGATTTTCCTCTTGCTGCTAACCCTTCAAACACCTTATAATTAAAAATACGTTTGTTTTTACATCGAATTCAGGTTAATATAGTTTATTTTTTGTAGTTTTGTAATTATAAAAACTCCCTGATCATGAAATCTATAGTTTTACTTTTTTTGTGTATTTTACTTACACCCGGTTTTATTTCTGCTCAGGATATCCCCATATTATTTTCAGTGACTCAGGAGGATTATGAAGTGTTGGAAAATCCAATTTCAGTCAACAATGGTGATATATGGGGGCCAGATGACGTTTATACACTATATTTCAACTTTGATTTTCAAATTAACGGCCATATTTATACAGCCCTTTTGGTCAATGCAGGGATAGGGTTGACATTTAGCGGTTATAATTCACCAAAACTTTGGATATGGGCTTCTGAATGGGGAGGGTGGCCATTTCTGTTTGACCGAGGAACTAATGAATCGGAATCTCCCATTGATTATGAAATAGTTGGCGACGAAGGCAGCAGGATTTTAAAAATACAATGGCAAAATGCTGGAATCAGAGATAATGAAGGAGATGATCCGAATGATTTTGTTGATTTTCAAATGTGGGTTTACGAAGGCACTAACAGACTTGAGGTACATTACGGACCCAGCCAGACAAGTGGACTTTCTTTTGGGTATAATGATGGCCCTGGAGTAAGGTTTTGGAATATAGAGGATGACTGGGGTATTTGTGTTTACGGATATGCCGATATGCCATCATGGGATTGGGTATTGTTTGACGGTCCTTATCCAGGGTGTTTGCTTGATTCGGTTCCTTCTGAGGATATTGTATATAATTTTTATCCTAATCCAACTGTATCAATAAATGAAATTTCCAATAACGAAAAAGTAAAATTTAAGGTTATATATAAAAGACGACTGAACGAACTGAAAGTCCATCTCAATGAATTTGAATATGGAAAAACTTACACACTTTCAGTTTATAATAGCCTTGGGATAAAGCAGTATGAGGTGATCCTTGATAATAAAGATACATATTTGCACAGTCAGCAATATAAGAAAGGGTTATACATTTTTATACTTAACGACCAAAATAACATAACGACACAAAAATGTATATTGAATTAAGTTGCTCATACCTTTATAATTGATAATTACCTGTTCAGGTTAAATAAGTCAATTTTAATCTCGTATTAAATTACATCCACCCGTATTTGCTGCCTATACCAGATTTCGTAAATTGCTTTCACTCTTCGTTTTTGTAATTCATCTCTCCCCCTCTTCAACACCTGTCAGAATGTCATCACATGAGCCTCCGCAGACCTGTCAGGAACAGTACCCCCAGCCTTTACATTTCCATAAAATTACTACATTTGAAACACCTAATAAAACCAAATAAAATGGAATATAAAATATTAAAAACAGAGATCAAAGACAACATTGCTTTTGTCACTATCAATCGCCCCGAAGCGCTTAATGCGCTGAATACGCGTTTTTTCAATGAAATGGATGATTTTGTGGCAAAAGTTTCGCAAATGCCCGCACTCAGGGCCATGATCATTACCGGTGAGGGCAAGGCTTTTGTTGCCGGCGCTGATATTGCCGAAATGGTCAACAAAAACCGGGAAGAAGGCACGGCATTTTCGCGGCTTGGACAAAACACTTTCAGTAGTTTCGGAAAACTGGATATCCCCGTCATTGCGGCCATCAATGGTTTTGCGCTGGGTGGGGGCCTTGAACTGGCCATGGGATGCGATTTCCGTATTGCCAGTACCAAGGCCAAATTCGGCCAGCCCGAAGTCAGTCTCGGGCTCATCCCAGGCTATGCCGGAACCCAGAGATTATCACGCCTTGTGGGAATGGGTGATGCTTTATACCTGCTGATGACGGCCGAGATGATCGGCGCCGAGGATGCGCTTCGTATCGGGCTGGTTCAGAAAGTGGTGGAACCCGAAGCGCTAATGGAAACGGCGACTAAAGTCGCCGGTATAATTGCTGCCAAAGGCCCGCAGGCCATCAAAAAAGTCAAACAGGTAGTAAGGCAGGGCTACGAATTGAGTCTGATTGAAGGCGAAAAACTGGAAGCGGAACAGTTCGGAAGCTTGTTCGGCGAAGGCAGCGAAGGCCGTGAGGGTATGAAAGCATTCCTGGAAAAACGGAAACCGGAATGGTAAACTTTTCTCCGCTGACTGACCGCCATTACAACTAACGGACTCGGCAGATTTTGCGGGGTAAAAAGGGATATTCATAATCAAAAAATTTCACAAAAACCATATTTTTACAAACTTTTTATTCCCTTATTAAAAGGGAAACATTCAAAACTTAAAAATAAAAAAATGACATACGACGAAAGATTACAAAACGTAACGGTGCTGGGCGCTGCCGGCAAGATGGGAAGCGGTATTTTGCTGCTGACTGCCGTCGAAATGGCTGACCTGGCGCTTAAACCGGAAAACAAGGATAAAACCTTTATCCTGAATGCGATTGATGTATCACCTCAGGGCTTGTCGGGATTGATGAACTACCTGCGGGGACAGGTCAGGAAAATCGCTGAAAAGAAAACCGTATGGCTACGTAAAATGTATGCCGACAGGGATGATCTCATCGAGAATTTCGATATCATTGATGAGTACATTTTCCATGTTCTGAATATCGTAAGGCCTGCAACAGTCCTCGAAGCAGCTTATCAGTCAAATCTGGTCTTTGAAGCAGTGATCGAAAACAAAGATTTAAAGGTAAAGCTGTTGTCGCAAATTCGCGATAATTCTTCCGAAGACACCTGGTTTTTTACCAATACATCTTCGGTACCTATCAACCTGATTGAACACGATGCCGGACTGGAAGGCAGAATTATCGGATTCCATTTTTACAATCCGCCTGCCGTTCAAAAATTAGTGGAACTGATCACAACAGACAAAACAAAAGAGGAAGTCAAAGAGTTTGCATTGGCCTACGCCAAAAATCTGAAGAAAGTGGTAGTCCCGTCAAATGACCATGCGGGGTTCATCGGTAACGGACATTTTATGCGTGATGCACTCCACGGGCTCAAAGAAGCCGAAGCACTGGCTGAAGAAAAGAACATTCCACTATACAAAGCTATATACATGATCAACAAAGTAACACAAGACTATCTCGTGCGTCCCATGGGTATCTTCCAGTTGATTGACTATGTGGGTATTGATGTGGTCAGCTTCATCATGAGCGTGATGAATCCGTATCACGAAGATGAAGAAATTGAACATCATCTGCTGGATAAAATGCTCGAGCAGGGTGTAAAAGGCGGACAATATTCTTCAGGTGCACAAAAAGACGGTTTTCTGAAATACAAAGGGGGGAAAATTGTATCCGTTTGGGATATTCACAAACAGGAATATGTTGACCTGGATAAATTTCAGGAAGAATGTGATGAAATGCTTGGTGACTTACCCGAAACCCACGTTGCCTGGAAATCCACTTTGCGGATGAAAAACAAAGATGAAGTCCTGAAAGCTTTTTTCGATGATCTGAAGAAACTGGATACGCTGGGTGCAGCCCTTGCTATCAAATACGGCCGCCGTTCCAAAGAGATCGGTGAGCATTTGGTAAATAGTGGGGTCGCCCATAATATTGACGATGTGAACACGGTCATGCTTACCGGATTTTTCCATGCTTACGGACCGGTAAATAACTATTTTGATTAAAATCTGAAACCATGAAAAAAATGAGAAGAAAAGTATATATGACAGCCGGTTACAATACCATTTCGCTGGGTACCGGCCGCAGGGAATTCAACCCCAAAAAGCCCCGTCCGGGCATTGAACATTACATCAAGGAAGCCGGAAAAGCGGTACTGGAAAAAATCGGAGGAGCAGATAACGTTGACGAATCAGTCATTGGCAATTTCATGGCGGCTCGTTTCAACAAGCAGGGACACCTCGACGGGTTTTTCCCGATGATTGACAAAGGGCTTGCCAGGAAACCCGCCGTAAGGGTCGAAGGAGCCTGTGCTTCAGGCGGATTGTCATTGGCAACAGGCATCCGCCACGTGCTTGCCGAAACGGCAGACGTGGTCCTCTCGCTGGGCGTTGAAGTGCAGAATCCCGTGAAAGCCATTTACGGAGCCGACATCCTTGCCATGGCAGGATGGTTCCAAAAGAGAAAAAACGGTCATGCCTACTTTTTCCCCGGCCAGTTCAGCGACCGGGCAGGCGCTTATTATGAAAAATACGGTTATGAACGTACCCGAAAAGGAATGGCACGCTGGTATGCCAATGCCATTGAAAACGCCCGCCTGGACCCTACGGCACAGGAATACCACAACACCAACCCCGACCCGTACGGGACAGCATTAAAAATGCAACCCAACGGGAAAGCCTTTGTTGACCACCTGACTGTGCTGGATTGTTCCAAGGTTTCCGACGGCGCCTCCGGCATTGCCATCTGTTCTGAAGAAGGTTTGAAACGGATTGGCGTGGATAAAAAAGATGCGGTGGAAATCATCGGTTTTGGTCATGCCGTCAGGGACATCACAGAAGACCCGCCCGATCTGACCGAACTGGAAACCATCAAATTTGCGGCACACCAGGC
>JAADID010000318.1:0-9964 GCA_013151505.1 Chlorobiota bacterium
TTTGCTGTTTTCTTTGGCGATGTAAAGTTTTTCATCGGGGGCCAGTTGTAGTGCAAAATTATTTCCTGTGGCAACAAGCTCTGCCGAATTGTTGATCTCTTCCTCCGTTTCCAGCGTAATGTCATACTGCCAAAGTTTGTATTGCTTCCCGCCTGTGCTGATGTACAACAGGTTGCCGTCCGGTGAAAATTCGATGCCGTAAGCATAAACCACACTGTCGCGGGCCATTATTCTCATCGGGTCAAACACTTTCCCCGTCCGGTTCTGAAAGCGGCAGAGCTCGACCAGTGCCACGCTGCTGTTGAGCGGCATAGCGATCTTGTCGGAGGCAGGCGATATTTTCATATAACCGATATCCGCCCTGACATTGTTTCCCGTCCGGCTGATGACCGGCGTTTTATTCAAACTATCTGCATTTAACAGGTAGCTGTAATATCCGTCGAAGCGATCATGAACAATCACCCAGATGTCACGGCCGTTACAATGCCTGGCTCCCGTCAGTTTTTCAACAACTCCTTCCAAAAGCATCTGGTTTTTCAATATGACATCCCCCAGTCCGTTGTCCATTCTCATATTTACGATCGAATAATTCATTCCGATGGTATCATAATCGGCATTCACCGTAAACAGATAATAAATATCATCAGAACCGGGCAAAGGGACAATGAGCGTATTCTGGTTCAGCATCTGGCTGCCTTTCAGATCAAAACCATTTGGCATGATCTGATGCTTTTTGTTCCAAACGTTTTTACCGTCGGTGTAAAACAGAAGCTGACCTGTTTTGTCACTGATAACGGCGCATCCGGCTTCGGCATTCATCTTGCTGTCGTTGAGCGCCACCGGGGCTTCGGAATTGAAATCCAGCCCGGCCTGTTCGCCGAAATACCAAATCGCTGCCTCTTTCTGCGCGATGAGCACATCATTAAACAAAAAAGTTAGTGATATAAAAATAAAAATCCTCATCAGCACCTTTCACGGTATAATTTTAACCAAAACCCTACAGGTCAACTTTCAATCCAAAGTTAATACCAAATGACCTGAACTTTTGATCAACCGGGTAATTATTTTTAAAAACGGAATTCAGGTTTTGTTTGTAGAAAGGTGACAGGCTCAAACTCCAGGCAGGGGTGAGGTGATAAGTAAAGCCGGCCTGAAAAATATAATTGAACAGGTATTTGTTCATTTCATCTTTCATGTCATTTAATTCTGTAAATCTGTTTTTATCGTTGAGGTCCGGTACATTACCACGGGCATCAAGAAGAAACCCGCAGGAAAAACCGGTACTGACTTCAAAGCCAAATCTGCCCCGGTTGAACTTATACCCGCCAGTTAACGGGATTTCCAGGTATTGCCAGCGGTTGTACCCTTCGTTGGTCGTATTGTAAACCGGGATAAAAACAGTATCATAGCCCAGAATGATCGGTTTGCCGATATCCGGAGGATCGAAAATCCAACCCCAGATGGTATCGGTCCGGTAATAACTGTTCAGGCTGTCGAGAGCCATAAAAGAATTGTTGTAATTACGGTATTGCCTGAATTCGCTGTATTCCAGCCCTGTTTGAATAAATCCGTTCCCGATGTTCACCCTGACACTCAACCCTCCCGAAACGGAAACGGCCGGTCTTTCATGTTCTTTTCTGTATTGCAGATGATCGCGATAGCCTTCGTCGGCTTTTAAAGTAAAAGCGGTATAGGCCGGAGCCACATAAAGCCCGATACTGACCCAGTTCTTTTTCAGTTTGATGTCGTACGGTATTTTCGTGATCAATCCGGTATCCAAAGTTGCAAGCTCTGTACTTTTACCGGCAAGGGTATTGATGGTCAAATCTTTCCTTTCAACTGAAAAGATCTCCGGCCGGCGAGTCATTAGTGTCATTTCAGTCATTGGGGCTTCATTTGCACTTTCAGGAACTGTGGGATTTTCTGAAAGTGATTTATTCGCCGAAACGATTAAACTCCTGGGAGCTGAAGTTTTCGGTACGGCGAGATCAGCATTATTTTTTGTATTCGTTTTATGGGTACCGGCCGAAATGCTTTTTGTTCCTCCCTTTGAAATATCTTTTGCATCTGAACTAACGGCAGATATTGAAGTTTCGTTTTCAATACCATTAGAAATTGAGGTTTCTTTTTTCGCTTGTTTGGCCACCGGTGCAGGCGCTGTCAAAAGCTGTTCCGCGGCTGAATTTTGCAAGTTATTGTTTCCGATGCCTGCCAGGAAATAAATACCGAGAATGATCACGGTTGCGACGCCGATTCCTAAAACGTATCTGTTGTAACCCATCCGGAACAAACGCCAGCGCATTCTGGCCCAGGTATAGGCGGAAGCTTTCTGCGTGTGGTTTTTCAAAACCTCCCTGTAAAATCCATCTATTTTGTTAAAATCGTTATTCATCTCCTTTAAAATATTTTTTCCGCTTCAACGATGTTTTTTTTTTCGGTGAATGGTTGAACTTCCGGAACGCTGTCGAGAAGTAACAATTTTTGTCTTAATTTCTTTCTCGCTTTCATCAGTTGCGTTTTCGAGGTGCTTTCCGAAATATTCAGTTTTTCAGCTATTTCCTTGTGCGAATAACCTTCGATGGCATACAGGTTAAAAACAATGCGGTAACCATCGGGTAATTCCTGGATGGTCCGGATGATGTCACCCACCGAAAAGTTATCGGGAATGTAATCAACACCTGTAGCATCCGCTGACAGGTCATTGAAATCTTCATGAAAATAATGTTTCAGGTTTTTCCGGTAATTGTCAATGGCCACATTGATCATGATCCTTTTCATCCATCCTTCAAACGAGCCGCTTCCGTTGTAATCGCTTATTTTATCATATATTCTTGTAAGTCCCATGAGTAGAATATCTTCGGCTTCGGCGTTGCTTTTCGCAAAGCGCAAACATATACCCATCAACACCGGATGATAACGATCATACAGTGCTTTCTGGGCGCGATGCTTACCTCTCCTGCATCCGTCAATAATATCCGCCTCGTTTGGGTACATTAACCTTCTTATGTTTTTAAGACGATGATAATTTAAAAGACGTTGCCTTTGTCAGTACAAAAACAAAATTTAAAGATAAGTCATTGGTTCCGGATTAGCAAATGTTCGCTCTGTACCGGCGAATGTCTGAATGTTAAAATTAGTTCCGGTTTTAATCCTGATTATACCAATTGTATTTTAAAATGCGCAACAGTGCATTTTAAAATTTATCCCGTTTATACGGGAGTAAATGCCGGTGCTAAATCAAAGTGCTTTTGGGAATGAAATGAACCAAAAGTGCATTTTGATTTGCAATCGGTATTATAACCCGGGAAGCTATTTTCTCCATAAAATTATAATTTATAGCCGCTAAAAATAACCGCTTACATTTTCATTTTCAGTTATTTATTAAACAGTCAAAACACCCGTATCGTAATTTATTCTCTTTTTAAATAAATTTTGTAATCACTTGTTATTCTTTGTATTATGATTTTATGATTTATGTCATAAAAACGAGGTGATTTTTAATATATTGAAAATCAACACATAAGTATTTCTCCCGAATTCTGCCCAAAGTTGGCATATTAATTCCTTTGCTTATAATTTTGTCGCTGTTAACATGCATGAATATACATATTTATATAATACATCGAATTAAACCGGATGAAAACAAGAAGACAATTTATTAAAATTTCAGCGGCAGGTACCGGCGCTGCTGCCATCGGCTTGCAATCGCTCAAGTTAAACGGGTTTAACTTTCTGAGCGAAAAAGACGAGCAAAATCCTGCCAGCGATGAGGAAATGACATCTTATCCCACCTATTGCGAAGTTTGCTTTTGGAAATGCGCCGGCTGGACTTATGTTGACAAAAAAGGCAACATCCGTAAGATCATCGGCAATGAAAAAGATCCGCATTGTAATGGCAGGCTTTGTCCCCGTGGTACCGGTGGCGTGGGAATGTACAACGATGAAGACAGGTTGAAGACACCTCTTATAAGAGAAACAGATCCAGAAGGCCATCAATATTTCAGGAAAGCAAGCTGGGATGAAGCTTTGGATTTGATTGCAGAAAAAATGGACAAGTTACGTCAGGAACACGGCCCGGAATGCCTGGCGCTTTTTTCGCATGGAACCGGGGGAAAAATGTTATCGCATCTGGTCAAAGCTTTCGGATCGCCTAACATATCTGCCCCCTCTTTCGCACAATGCCGCGGTCCGCGTGAGGTAGGTTTTACAGCCACCTTCGGTGAGGATGTGATGTCACCCGAACGGACTGACATCCGCGACAGTAAATGTCTTGTACTTATCGGTTCGCATATTGGTGAGAACATGCACAACGGACAAATACAGGAAATGTCTGCAGCTATTGAAAACGGAGCTACCATTATTACCGTTGATCCCCGTTTTTCTACTGCGGCATCTCATTCCAAATACTGGCTGCCCATAAAACCGGCAACTGATTTGGCGTTGCTTCTTGCCTGGATTCACGTAATTATTTATGAAGATCTGTATGATAAAGAATACGTAAAAAAATATGCTTTTGGGTTTGACGAACTCAAAGAACATGTAAAAAACAAGACTCCCGAATGGGCATACGGTATCACGACCATTGAACCGGAAATTATCCGTCGTACTGCCCGCGAAATGGCAGCAGCCTCCCCCCGTGTTTTGATACATCCCGGCAGACATGTTACCTGGTATGGTGACGACACGCAACGAACAAGGGCTATTGCTATTCTGAATGCCATACTTGGTTCGTGGGGACGTCGTGGGGGTTTTTACAATCCTGAGAAAGTCCATGTTCCGAATTACCCGCATCCACCTTATCCAAAGCCCAAACGATCATGGAAAGATGCATATCCTCCCGGAAAATATAATCTGGTAAATGAAGTTCTCTCAACAGGTATTTGCGACGCCACGATTCCCAATCCCCAGCTTGATTGTCATTTGCGAGGATGGATAGTTTATGGCACGAACCTGATGGCCTCACTTCCTGATCAGAAAAAAACGCTCGAGGCAATCAGTCACCTCGATTTTCTTGTGGTGATTGATACCATGCCGATGGACATCACCAGTTATGCCGATATTGTTTTACCCGAATGCACTTATCTCGAACGTTATGATTCCTTGCGCACTTCGCCACACCGGGAACCGGTCATAGCGTTGCGCATGCCTGCTGCCAAGCCCAAATACGACTCAAAACCCAATTGGTGGATTGCCAAACAACTGGCTAACCGCCTCGGTCTGCAGGATTATTTTCAATGGGAAAATATTGAAGAATTACTCGACTGGCAACTGAAAAAAATTGGTTCTTCCCTGAATGAGATGAAACGGATTGGTGTAAAGAAATATCCACGTGAATATAATGATCTGTACAATCTTGAGAATCTTGAAGATTTTGAATTCAACACAAATACCGGTAAAATTGAACTTTATTCTACAGAGTTAGAAATTGAAGATTTCGATCCTTTACCCAATTATACACATCATCCCGAGCCTCCGGAGGGTTATTATCGCCTCAACTATGGCCGGGCGCCTATGCATACTTTTAGTCGTACAACGAATAATCACAACCTTTGGGATTTGATGAAAGAGAACAGTGTTTGGGTTAATCCAAAAGTAGCTGACTTGTGGGAATTAGAAAACGGCCAGTATATCTGGCTGAAAAACCAGGATGGCATCGTTTCCTCTTTTCCCATAAAGGTGAGGATTACCGAAAGGATCCGGTGGGATTCAGTGTATATGGTGCATGGTTTCGGCCATACCGACAGAAAGTTAAAAAGAGCATACGGCCGTGGCGCCAGCGATTCGGAGTTAGTCTCAAAAGTATTCCTTGACCCCATCATGGGAGGTACCGGGATGCGCGGCAATTTTGTGACCTTTTTAAAAGAAAAACCAGCAAATAACAAAGAGGAGGTTGAATCATGAGATATGCAATGGCTATAGACACAGCCAAATGTGTGGGCTGCGGCGACTGTGTGGTTGCCTGTCAAACCGAAAACAATGTTCCCCACGGGTATTGCCGTGACTGGATCGTGGAAAATGTCAGCGGAAGTTATCCTAATGTCCAGGTTGAGTTACGCTCCGAACGTTGTAATCATTGCGACAACGCGCCCTGCGTGCGTTGTTGTCCTACTGGCGCAAGCCATATTGTTGAGGGAGGTATTGTACTGGTCACCCATGACGAATGCATTGGCTGTGGCGCCTGTATCGAATCTTGTCCTTACGATGCACGCTATCCTCATCCCGAAGGATATGTGGATAAATGTACTTTCTGCAAGCATCGTGTTGACAAAGGACAAAACCCTGCCTGTGTGGATGTTTGTCCTACGCATTGCCTTCACTTTGGCGATCTGGACGACCCCAACAGCGATGTGTCCAAAGCGTTGAAAAACAGAAGCTGGAAAGTGCTTGCTCCTGAAGCAGGAACAAAACCTCAATTATATTTTCTTACTTAACCGGTAAAATATTTGGAAAATGAAAGAAGAATTATTTGTCAGCGGACGTAATACTCCCAATATTGACCCCTTTCTGCACATCTGGCACTGGCAGATTCCTTTGTATCTGTTTTTAGGGGGACTGGCTGCAGGAATCCTGTTTTTTGCCAGCTATTATGTAATTACAGGCAAAGAGAAACAAATGCAATATACGGTGAAATGGGCGCCCATCATTGCGCCGTTTGCCCTGGTCATCGGGCTGGGAGCCTTGTTTTTGGATTTGAAACACCAGCTTTATTTCTGGCGTTTGTACACCACGGTCAGGTTTACCTCTCCCATGTCGTGGGGTGCATGGACCCTGATGCTCATCACGCCCATGTCGTTTATATGGGTTGCCAGCTATATGAAAGAGATGTTTCCGAAATGGGACTGGAAATTTGAGATTTTAAACAAATTTGAAGCCTGGATTATCAGCGTCCGTGTTCCTTTTGCATGGATAATGATGGCTTTGTCTATCATTCTCGGGGTTTATACGGGTATCCTGTTATCTGCGTTTAATGCCCGGCCTTTGTGGAACACATCAATCCTTGGTCCCCTGTTCCTCACATCAGGCCTTTCCACGGGGCTGGCCACCACTATATGGATGTCAAAAAACAAGCAGGAAAGAATAGTATTAAGCCGGATTGATTTGATACTCATATTGGTAGAACTGTTCCTGATCATTCACCTTTTCATGGGATTCCTGGCCAGCTCAGCCGTTCAAACCGAAGCTGCCGCACTATTTCTGGGCGGACAGTTCACAGTTACCTTTTGGGTATTTGTTGTCATTCTCGGACTGGCTTTTCCTGCCACACTTGAAATTCTCGAGTTGCGAGGATACCATGTACCGGTCTGGGTGCCGGCTTTTCTGATCTTATTTGGCGGGCTGGTTTTCCGTTTCGTGATGGTAGAGGCAGGGCAAATTACACGATTTTTATATTGATCTAAAATGATTAAATAATGAAAAAAAACACAATAACCAAAAACAGGCCTCATTACATTAATCCTTATCTCGGAGGAGTACTGCTGGGCCTCCTTGTGATTTTGACGGTCTATATTACGGGAAGGGGCCTGGGAGCCAGTGGTGCGGTTAAAAGCGCGGTGGCCACCACGGTTGATGTTGTCGCGCCAAACAATGCTGAAAGCAACCCATATATCAGCAAATTCATCAGTGATGATCATTCTCCCATGTATAACTGGCTGGTTTTTGAATCGCTGGGGATTTTCTTCGGCGGGCTTTTGTCGGGTATTCTTTTCGGAAGGGTCAAAAAACCATGGGTTGAGAAATCTCCGAAGATTACGAGCAAAACCCGCCTGATCGCTGCGCTGGCCGGTGGAATTCTTTTCGGGATCGGAAGCCAGTTCGGACGTGGATGTTCAAGCGGCGCTGCTCTGAGCGGAAGCTCAACTTTTTCTCTCGGGGGAGTGATCGTTATGCTGGCGTTATTTGGAACCGGATATGCCATTGCGTGGTTGTTTAAAAAATTATGGATTTAATAAACTTTAAAAAACGAAAAAAATGGGACCATTAATACCTAACGGAATCATTTCAGGCGACTGGAACTTTGTCATTGCCCTGCTCCTCGGTATCGCTTTCGGTTTTATTCTCGAAGCCTCCGGATTCTCTTCTTCCCGTAATATCGTAGGCGTATTTTACGGATACAATTTCGTAGTACTCCGCGTCTTCTTTACGGCTGTTATTGTTGCCATGGTTGGATTTCTCTATTTCGATTATTTCGGATGGCTGGATTTGGATAAAATATTTATTCTTCCGACCTATTTGTCCCCGATGATCGCCGGTTCGGTGATCATGGGTTTCGGGTTTGTGCTGGGAGGCTTTTGTCCAGGCACAAGTTATACGGCCATTGCCATTGGAAAGATCGATGGCCTGGTGTTTTCCATAGGATTGTTCCTCGGCATTTTTATCTTTTCTGAAATTTTTCCGTTGTTCAAAGACTTTTATTACAGCGGATACCTGGGTAATGTTACCCTGTCAGATGTAACCGGAATTCCGGCTGCCTGGTTCGCATTTGCCTTTACCATAATTGCTCTTGCCGCTTTCTGGATAACCATGCTTATTGAAAAAAGAGTCCGAAAAAATATTAAAGAATATAAATTTTAGAACAATGAACAGGAATTATTTCATATTGACTGTTTTGATGTTGGTTCTTGCCACGGGAACTTTATTCCTGAAACAGGAACCGAAACGCAAACAAATCAAACCCGAAGATCTGCTCTATGAAATCATCCAGCCAACACGGTATGTTACTACCGACCAGATAGCAAGAATTATTATTGAAAAAGATCCCACACTGGAACTGGTTGATGTCAGAGATGCAAAATCTTATGATCAATTTGCGTTACCCAACGCAATAAATATTCCCACAGACAGTTTGCTTTCTCCAAACTATCAGGATTATTTTGGCATACCCGGGATGAAAGTGGTTTTTTATTCCA
Source organism: Chlorobiota bacterium (assembly GCA_013151505.1). GTDB lineage: Bacteria > Bacteroidota > Bacteroidia > Bacteroidales > F082 > JAADID01. The sequence goes on from JAADID010000318.1 coordinate 8,907, forward strand.
ACGATGACATCCTGGCCGACCAGGCATGGGTGCTGACACGGCGTATGGGAATAAATGAAACTTACGTCATGAAAGGTGGTCTCAACCATTGGATAGAAACCATTATTCAACCCAAAGAACCGCCCGAAGATGCACCTTACACTGCTTTTGAACAATACCAGTTCCGGAAAGGAGCCCAAATGTATTTTACGGGCGCTAAAGTGGATAATACCAGTCAAAAAAAGAAAAAGGTCATAGTTAAACGCAGGAAAAAAGAAACGGCAGTCGCAGGTGGTTGTTAATTTATGATCATCAGAAGTATTATATATTCAAAACGGTAAAAAACGAAAAAGATGCATGTTCACGAACTAAACCCCAAAAAAACCCTGGTAGCAGTAATCATTTTTGTATTGATTATCATAATCGGTTTTCTCACCCTGAAGAAACCCCGTTTTACTTACAAACTCTCTCCGGAACAAACTTTACAGCTTCTGCATGACGAAGAAGCGCTCTTTCATCCGTACAAACTGGTTGAAGTTCTCAACAAAAAAAACAATAATGTCGTCCTGATAGACATCCGTGACAGATTCACTTACGGGCAGGGTCACATTCCCGGTGCGGAAAACATTTCGGCTTATGACCTGACTGACATGAAAAACATAGAACACCTAAAGGAGTTGCAGGACGCAAACATGACAGTTGTGCTTTACGGTAACGACCAGCTTCAGGCCAACGGCCCCTGGATGTGGTTCAGACAGGTGGGATTTGACAATGTTAAAATACTCCTCGGCGGGTATGGATATTATGCCACGCATAAAAATTCGCTGGCGCTAACCATCAATGATACGAGTTACCTGAAAGGTACGCCCAAGTATGATTATGCCAAAGTTGCCAGCAATGTCTCTGCGGCCGGTAATTCACAAAAGACTTCTTCCAAAAAACCAGTGGTCATCCGCCGTAAAAAGAAAGCGGCAGTGGCTGCCGGAGGATGTTAGATTTATCCTGTGAATTTTGTCATTTGTATGCGTAAAAAAAAACCGACGGGTTAACCCGTCGGTTTCTTTTCTGGCCTGCGCCTT